>JAIXVT010000169.1 GCA_027482725.1 Pseudomonadota bacterium
CAAGAACTTCTCCAAGCGGCGGGGTCAAGAAATGTTCCAGACTTCGCTGGTGAAAAAGGTACTTCAGCGACTCGGGACGGAGGCGGGATCCGTTACAGGTTGTACATACCACGGGAGATTGGTACCGCCGAATAAAAATCCGTACATGAAATTTATAGCGTTTTTCTTCAAGATCCTTAAAAAAATCCTCGATAAATGACCAGACTTTTATTTTCTCCTCGTCGATAAGTTGCGAGTAGTTTTTATTTGGGCGGATTTTATGTTTTTCGAGATACGCGATAAATCGTTTTTTTGCGGATTGATGCGAGGGTTTCTCTAGGGGGTCGATGGCCCCTGCGCTGACAGAATGTTTAGGGAACAGGATGATTTTTTTGGGATCGAGTTCTAAGCGATAGCCATACCCGTTACAATCGGGACATGCGCCTAACGGACTTTGGTAAGAAAAGCGGTGGGGGTGAGGCTCTGGGTAGTCTCGGTTACATGGGCGACACACGAACCCCGTGCGATAGACCGTTTGGGTGTCATCATCTAAGTTGAGAACTACAGCATGCTCATGCCCGTATTTTAAGGCTTGGTCGAAAGAGTCTTGAAAACGTTTTATTTGGTCATCGTCAATCGCATTCGTTTTTGACCAGTTAAATCGATCAATCAGCACATAGAGGTCTTGTTGGTAAAGGGCCTCAATGGAGAGATTTTTGGGTGCGGGCTCATTTAGATCAAACCAAGATTTTGTCTCTCCGTGATAAACGCGACCAAACCCCTGGTCCCGGAGGATTTCCAGATAACTCGTTATGAATTGTCGCTGATGCGTTTTCGTTCCTTTGGTGTCTGGACGGTGAGCAAGTCGTGCCAGAAGTGCAAATTTTTTGTTCTGAAGATGAGAGAGGGCTTCTTTTCTCAAGCTCTCGCCGGTCTGATGGCTTACCGGGGACTTGCACTGATCGCAGTAACGCGTGGAAGCGCGGGAGAACAAAAGCCTGAGAAGGTCCAGGATTTCTGTTTGCGTCGCTACCGTGCTTCTCGTGTTTTGAACTGAATTTCTTTGCTCTAGTGCGATTGCTGGAGGGATGTTTTCGACCCGATCTACCAGCGGTTTGGGCATTTTTTCTAAAAACTGACGTGTATAGGTAGAGAGGCTTTCTACGTACCTTCTTTGGCCTTCAGCGTAAAGAGTTTCAAAGGCAAGAGAAGACTTCCCCGATCCTGACAATCCGGTAATGATCGTGAGTTTTTTTTGGGGGATGAACGCGTTAAAACCTTTTAAGTTGTTTTGACGGATGTTATAGAGCTCTATGTTTTTACCTGATTTTTTGCTCATAGGTTTCCCTGATCGGATTTTAGTCTAAAGGTTTTAACAAACTCTCGTAAGTATTCTTGTCCGTACTGTGTTAAAATGTGGTTGGACAGAAATTTTATGGTGTCAGTTTTTAAATCGATTTCATTTTCCGCGATGATTTTAATGCTTCTTGGTGTTTCTTCTCCAAGGTCGGTGCCTACATTGCCCCAGGCGGCTTTGACTGAAATCGACACCAAAAACATCAAGCCCTTCCGCGTCCAGCAAGAGGAAGCCTATCAAGAATCCGAAGACGCCCTTGCGGATTTGATTCGGGCCGAAGAAGGGTATCGAGAAACAAAATCGGCAAAGCTGATCCTCGAGGATTCTGCCGCCCGTTCGGCGGTTAGTCAGTAGTTTAGTGAGTAGTCTGGTAAGTCAGTGGCGCAGATATCGAAAAAAAAATTTTCAAGGGTTCACATCGAAATCAGCAGCATTTGTAACCTTCAATGTACATTTTGTCCCGAAGTTGTGCGGGAAAAGAAAAAAATGGCCGTGGATCAGTTTGCTACGATTATTCCACAGGTTGCGCCTTTAACAGAGCAAGTGTGTTTGCATCTGATGGGGGAGCCATTGGTTCATCCTGATCTCGTTAAGCTTCTTGACCTTTGTGCGGAGCACGGCGCACGCATAAACCTTGTAACGAATGGGACCTTGTTGAATCGGCATTTAAGCACCCTTGTTCATCCTGCGCTCAGACAGGTGAACTTTTCATTACATAGTTTCTTTGATAATTGGCCCGATCGGGATCCAGAGCCCTATTGGTCCACCATTTCTGAATACCTTCAGCGTGTTCAAGTTGAACGACCCGATTTGTACATCAATCTTCGCTTGTGGAATCTTGGGTCTGAGCGGGGAGCTTCGGAGAAGAATTTATTTTTTTTGAAAAAGATACAGGCCCTGAATCCCGATGCGGATCTCGAGTTAGGGGAAATTCGTCGGGCAAAGTCTCGGAGGGTTCAGGGAAGAATCTATCTTTCTTGGGATACGGAGTTTGTTTGGCCAGACTTGGATTTACCTCTCCTTGGGGAGCAGGGGAATTGTTACGGGCTCCGAAATCATTTTGGGATACTGGTAGATGGCACGGTAGTGCCGTGTTGCTTAGACAAGGAGGGCGTGATTCGTTTAGGCAACGTGTTTGATACCCCGTTGAATCAAATTTTGGATTCCGAAAAAGCAAAGCGTATGGTTTTGGGGTTCGAAAAGGGGCAACTTCTTGAGCCTCTCTGTCAGCGTTGCCAGTTTATTCAAAGGTTTAAAGATAAAGGACCAGCTCGCCCGACAGCAGAAAAGAAAAACTAAGAAAATTCTCATTCAAACTTTCGGGTTTATCCGTAAACTGTCGTGATGACGAACGTTGTTCTTAGGTCGGAAAAACTAAAAGCGTTTATTGATGCGACGGAGATCATTCATGGAATTGATCTTTCGGTTTTTCAAAATGAAGTCCTAGCGATGATTGGTCCTTCGGGTTGCGGGAAGTCTACTTTTTTGCGATGCCTCAATCGACTGCATGAAGTCGTTCCCGGGGCTCGTGTTGAGGGCCAGGTTGTCCTCAAGGAAAAGCCCATCTATGGAGCCGCGGTTGATCCTGTAAAAGTTCGCGCTCAAATTGGGATGGTTTTTCAGAAACCCAATCCGTTTCCGACCATGACTATTTTTGAAAACGTAGCTTCAGGGATTCTCTTGACTCAGTCCAAAAGTAAATCAGAGCTTCAGGATGTTGTTGAATCGGCGTTAAGGTCTGCGGCTTTGTTCGACGAAGTGAAAGATAAGCTTGATCGTTCTGCAATGAGTTTGTCGGGTGGGCAACAACAACGGCTGTGCATTGCCCGTGCACTGGCTGTTAAGCCCGAGGTGCTTCTTATGGACGAGCCGACGTCCGCGCTGGACCCAATTTCTACGGCAAAAGTAGAGGAACTTATTCTTCAACTAAAATCAAAAACAACAATCATTATTGTTACTCACAACATGCAACAAGCTGCTCGAGTCTCAAACCGAACGGCGTTTTTTTTGTTTGGAGAGTTAATCGAGCACGGGGCTACGCAAGATATGTTTACAAACCCTAAGCAAAAAAAGACTGAAGAATACATTACAGGAAGGTTTGGTTGATTTATGCAAAGACAGATTGATCTCGAAATTTCTCAGCTCAAGGGAATGATTTTAGCTATGGGGGGCGCGGTAGAGAGCGCTGTAGAAGAAGTAACGCTTGCGCTCAAAGATCGAAATTTGTCTCGGATAAGTCGGGTGAAAGATCTTGAAACTCAGATTAATCAGTTTCAGATTCAGATTGATGAAAGGTGTCTGAAGCTGATCGCAAGTCAGTCTCCTCTCGCAGCCGACCTGAGGACGATTCTTGCAGTTCTAAAAATCAATTCAGATCTGGAGCGCATGGGGGACCAAACCATAAACATTTCACACAACGTGCGGGAATACCTCCCAGAGCCCCCATTGCCGTTGATTAACGTGGTTTTAGAAATGGCGATTGCCGTAAGAACCATGATTAAAGAGAGTTTGGATGCCTTTATTAGGGGTGATGTAGAGGTTTCTAAACGGGTTTTGCTTCAGGACGATGCGGTCGATGAAGGCAAGAATAAAGTTTTTACTGAGGCCACGGAGTTAATGAAACAGAATCCTGATTATGTGGATGGCGGATTGGATCTTATTCTGATTGCGCGTAATCTTGAGCGCCTCGGGGATCACGCTACCAATATTGCAGAAGACGTGATTTTTGTTTCTACCGGACAAGACATTCGTCATGGAGGTTTCCGAGAATGAGTGATAAGCCACAGATCTTGATTGTCGAGGATGATCTTGAGATTCAAGAGCTTCTATCGTTGACGATTCGATCCTTGGGTTATGACGTCGAGGCGTGTAATCGGGGAGATGTGGTCATGGCTTATGTTAAGAATCGGCGATACGACTTAGTGATTACCGATTGGATGCTTCCGGAAATGACGGGCATCGAAGTGATTCGTTCCCTTCGCTCCAAGTATGATTCACGCACATTGCCCATCTTGATGTTGACGGCGCGATCGGAGCCAGAAGACATTGTGCAAGGGCTTGATGCCGGTGCGGATGATTATCTGACCAAGCCGTTCGAGCGAGCTGTTTTACTTGCTCGTGTCAGAGCCTTGCTCCGGAGGTTTAGGTCAAATTCCGGGGCGCGCGAGGATAATTTGATCAAGGTTGGGGAGTTGGTTCTTAACTTAGATACGCTGGATGTCCTTTGTGGCGAAGAAAAAGTGATCTTAACTCCGAGCGAATTCAAGCTCCTCCAGGCGATGATTCAAAATCGGGGCAAAGTGTTGACTCGGAAAAAACTCATTGAACTTGTTCAAGGTTCGGGCATATCCGTAGTCGATCGCGCGGTAGACACTCATATCTTTGGACTGAGAAAAAAGCTTGGATCTTGTAGCACCCTTGTGGAAACCGTTCGTGGGGTGGGGTATCGGGTGGCGATTGAATGACTTTCTTTATCGCATTTGCGTTGGGATGTTTTGCGGTGATGCTCTGGAACTGGTATCGGACCAAAGATCAGCTTGAATCACTTACACAAGAACTCAAATCCGAGAAGCAGTTCATCTCAAAAGTTCGCTTCAAAAGGGCACGATCGAAGGCCCTAACCTCTGCACTCTTCAAGGTTCATGAGTATCCTCTTGCGTTATTGAATCAAGATCGTCAAATCGCTCTCATGAATCAGTCATTTTCACAAATGAGGGCTTGGTCTGTAGAAGGTCCCAAGGTGGGGGATCCTGTTGAATACTGGTTACGAGATCCTCGGGCTATGCTCTCTCTCTCCCAGAGTCTGGTGGATGGGGTTGGGTTAACTGAAATTTATCTCGACGGGGCGTCGTACCGCATGCGTTCCGCGCCTGTACAAAAAGAAGATGTCGTAACCGGTTTTTGCCTTTCATTGATTCCGGTAGGACTTGAGATCGGGTTAGAAAAAAAGAGAGTTGAGATGATCTCTCAAATCTCTCACGACATCAGGACACCTTTGACCATCGTGAAAGGGTACTTTGAGATGCTTCGCGAAAATTTGTCTCCATCTTCATTTGAAGATGGGAAACTATCTCCTGAGATCTTTGAGAAAATCTCAAGATCTCTTGAGCGAATCGAAGCGCTGATTCGTCCGGATGCAGGGTTAAATAAAGGGGAGTGAAAGATCTACCTCAAACGAGGGGCGTGGCGCACCCGTCAGGACTCGAACCTGAAACCCTCTGATCCGAAGTCAGATACTCTATCCAATTGAGCTACGGGTGCTAAAAAATACAGTAAGTGGAGCGGGTGAAGGGACTCGAACCCTCGGCCTCGACCTTGGCAAGGTCGCGCTCTAGCCAACTGAGCTACACCCGCAAAACAAGAAATATAGTGAAATTAGTGTGCGGGAAGGAATCGCTTCTGGTCAAGAAAAAATCCCCCTGATAATTTGGGGTCCGTATGAAAATTTATACCAAAACCGGAGACCAGGGATCGACAACGTTGTGGGGAGGAAGTCGCGTCAGTAAAAACAATTTACGTGTTGAGGCCTATGGAACCCTAGACGAACTAAATTCATCGCTTGGTGTTGCGCTTAGTTTTTTTTCAACGGAACACATTGATGCGATTTCTCGCCTACTCAAGGTTCAGGGAGAGTTGTTTCAGTTAGGGGCCGAGGTCGCGACTCAACCGGGTTATCCGATTTCGTTTCAGGTGATTCATAGCAGCTCAATTTCTCGATTAGAGCTTGAAATTGATCAGATGGAAACGGAGCTCTCCCCATTAAAGACCTTTATTCTTCCCGGAGGAGCGAGAGCCGGAGCCCAATTGCATGTTGCTCGAACCGTTAGTCGCAGGGCAGAGCGTTGTTTGGTGGGCCTTCATGAGACCTCGCCACTGCGCCCCGAAGTGATGATGTACCTTAACCGTTTAAGTGATTATTTATTTGTTTTCGCTCGGTGGATTAATGCTCGTCAGGGGGTTCCTGAGTCTCCTTGGTATTCAGACGTTGTCGAGAAA
>JAIXVT010000160.1 GCA_027482725.1 Pseudomonadota bacterium
AGCAGATGCAGCCGTTACTGAATTCTACTAATTTTTCAGTGGTGCGTGTCACCTGCGCATCGATGTTGACTTCACTCATGTCATTGACAATAACGGCTACCTTTAAACCCTCTTTATTGTTCAGGATATGATTGAGGAGTGTGGTTTTTCCCGCACCTAAAAAGCCAGAAAGAACAGTAACAGGTAGACGCACATCATTTTTAATCATAAGTTATTTAAAAATAACATACTGTGTTGGTTTTGTAAGGACGCTTGTTTCGAACTCATGTTTAAACGAATTAAGTTTTTAGCGATCTGCTTGGTGTTCGGTTTGCCTAGCATTGGGCATTCCCAAAAAATCCAAAACGCGCCACCCCTCCAAGCGCCTTCGCCCGTTCATCACCCCAAAGATTACTTTTATCTTCTCGAGCAAACTCGGCTCGAATTTGGCGATCAAACCGATGCGGTAGCAAAAGCCATACACCACCGTCCCGACTACGCCCATCATGTGCGGATTGGTGACGTTGTTGTTTTTGTTCCCGATCATCGCAGTGACGTGATTCGGTTTGCACATCAGCCCCTTAAACCGATTGAAGGACTTGCGCTGGGAAAAAAATGGGAGTCTCCGGGACGCTACAAAAATCCAGTGATTGATCCGAGAGCCATCAAGCCGCAATACATGCCTGTTATCTCCGGAAACTTTGAAGTCATCGCTTACGCTCAAGGCTACTTGGCGTTCCGTACCCCGCAAGATCCAAAGGGATTTCGATTTATTGACCTGAATCGCTATGGAGAATTTTCACTGGATTCGCAAGTCCCCATCTATTGGTGCCCGGAAGAATCCCTTTGGGATCTTGTCGATGATAAACGATCAAACTCGGTAATCACTCAATTGAGAATTCTGAGCGAAGCCAATGACTTGATTTTCAGAATGGTTTCAAACCTGACCGATCCCGAGTTTTTTAAAATCATCACCCCCGACATCAAACGCCTTTATGTAGCCTACGAAGAAGGCGCAACCACTTTGCATCCGTCGGATGCGATTCAAATCTCCCGATCAAAATCACCCACTCAGATTACCGTAGGTCCAGGATTTATCGACCCCGCGGCTTCTCAAATTATCCCCCAAGAAACGGCAAATCCTATTCATGCCGCCTTTTTGGAGACGCACCAAAAAAAACAAAAATCATGGATGAAGTTTCACCATACGCTAAAAAAAATCACCACTTACCTTTTTGCTCCGAAAACTGATGGCGCTCAATCCATTCGACAGGCACTTGCGAGTTTAGTATCGCCTAAAAATCTAGCGCGTCGTGCGTTAAAGGTAATCCATACTCCGGCCGGACTCTCGACCGCGGTGATTTTTCCCGCAGCCGGAATTGCAGCGTCCGTGGCAATGGTCCAACACCCGCAAACGGCGGAACTCGTTGAATCCGTTTTAAAGCCCTTTTTATCCGAGTCGCTAGAGATCGGACACCTTGCGATCTCGACCATAGGCAACAGACTTGGGGAACTCAGGCAAATTG
This sequence comes from Pseudomonadota bacterium, assembly GCA_027482725.1. Taxonomy (GTDB): domain Bacteria; phylum Bdellovibrionota; class UBA1018; order UBA1018; family CAIMNF01; genus JAIXVT01. Next base: position 1,506 of record JAIXVT010000160.1, read on the forward strand.
GAACCGCTGCAGCGTTGCAGTTTGGAGGACTCGCAACAAAAGGGGTATCGAACTATGTTGACGGGGACAACGCCATCAAGCTTGGAATCGGAATGAGCTGGATGTTCGCGTCGCTAGCCGGGTCGTACGCAGCGATGCATTGTGTTGTCAACTTTACGCAGCTTGCCGTGCAACTTTATCAAACCGGAATACCTTTACCAAAATGGGTTAACCAGCGAGAGCTGCAGCACCTTGAGGAACAAGCGAGGGCAGAATCTCCGGATCAGTTTGACGAAAAAACTTGGCGCGATTTGGCGGCTCAGGTTCAAGAAATAAACCCTCCAAGGAACTTGAAAACCTATGCCTTTGCGCTGAAAAATTTAATTTTTAGCTCGGTCGCCTTTTTTGAGACCGTAAAATTTGCTGCGAGCTTTTGGAACTACGTGGTTTTTCCGGTGCGGAGTTTTCTTTTTGATCCTCTGAATCGATTGCCGATTTATATCTCTCGTCCTGAATTGTTTCTTAAATCCCTTTCGAATGAGAAACATTTTGTTGTCCCGACCGAGGCGAATGGGGGACAACGTCATTTGATCGAAACCATTTCGGTATTGCTGAAAGATCACGAGACTCAAAAAAAATTACGTGAACAAGAAGATGCGATCATTGAATCCGAAATTGCTCGTTACTCCGGCATTGCGCAATCGTCTTGGGACTTACTGACGGAGCGATACCCCCAAGCAAGAGCGATCCGGCAAACTTTAGGTTATCCAACGACATTTAATGATCCTCGAGCCAAAAAACTCCCTAAAAAAGCCGAAGTCCTTTATTACTCTTTGTTCTATGAAACGTTAAACGCACCTGAGCGGAGTTCAGAAGAAATTTGGTCCGCCGCAGAAAGGCGAACACGTCATTTTTGGGAACGCATAAAACTACGAACGCTCTCCAGACTGGATAAAACAAAATCTGGGGATATTCGCCGGTTGGCCTTAGGACATCAAGGCCTGCGACAACCGGGATTGGTTAAGCGAGTTGCCGCAAACGAATTGTCCCGCTTTATCACCGACGTTCCCCAGGAGTTGTTTTACCTTTTTGTGATTTCTGCAGGTGCGAGACTGGGTACAGAGCTTGCGCCCATTCAAGTCCAAGAATTTAGTGCAACATCGTGGCACTACTTATCTATCGCAATTTTTAAAGCGTGGATGGTGGGACAAATGGTCTCATTCTTTACCGACCCTTGGGCAGCGTTTCAATATTTAGGACGTCAACAAGCATATTTTAGTCACAGACCAGCTGATCCAAATATTCGCCAACTCAAGTGGTTTTGGATTCAAGGTTTAAATCATCCTGATAATAGTTTATTAGAAAACTGGAAGATGATGATCGAACT
>JAIXVT010000025.1 GCA_027482725.1 Pseudomonadota bacterium
AGATAAATTCAAAAAAACTCTTGATGAGCTCAAGTCTTATGTTGCACTCCCCATCGAAGATAACCGAGATATTGCGGGCATTATTCAAGCTTTTGAATTCACATTTGAGCAATCTTGGAAATCCATTCAAAAAGTTGCCCAACATCAAGGGGTTCCCGTTGCAAGCCCGAAGGCCGCCTTTACCTTTGCCCTTCAAAGTGGGTGGATTAAGCCAGAGTTTGAGGACGGGTGGTTGCAATTGCTAAAAGACCGCAATCTTACTTCGCAGTCTTACCAAGAAGATTTAGCTAAACACGTTTTGAGCAGGATTGAGTCTCAGTATGTCGGGATGTTCGAACAGCTCATTTCAGAGCTTGCTCAGGCATCGTAAATTTTGTCTGCGCCTTAATCTAAACCGCCCCCAAGCCCGACACCCAGGTCCCCGGCACAAAGTCGATTGCTAAGCATTGAGGCTCGCTGATCCACGATTTGGAGAGTGGGCTTTGGAGTTTGAAATGTGCCGCTAATTCGGGGGATAAAAGTAATTCGGCATGAGTGTTAAATTTTAAAATATGAGCGTACAGGCTTTGTAACCCTGCGGGGTCACCCAAATGCTCGTGAACCATCCCCGGTAAATCCATTCCGCGTCCCATGGCTACCGCAGCAAATGGGCGTGCCGTCCAAAACCAACGCACGGAGTTTTGTTGGCTTAACCACTCCACGTCCGAGGGTAAAAATCTCAGCCCCGTTTTTTGACTTAAAAAAGCTTGGGCAATAGCATCACAAAAACCTTCGTGAATTTTGAGGGTCGAATCAGCAGTATTTAAAGTTTTCCACTCCTTGAGCGGAACGCGAATTTGTGTCCCAGCGTAATCAAAGCCCAAGCGTTGGTACATCGGATTCAAGCTGCCCCACATCAAAATCTGCACGCAGCCTTGGGCGCGCGCTTGCAGTAAAGCGTCTTGTAACAAATTTTGTGCAAGCCCCTGTCCTCGGGCATCGGGGTGGGTGACAACGGCACCGATCAGTGCGGTCGGAAAAATTTGGACCACACCACTTAAATCAGCGATGGCGACATCTCCTTTGCGGAGTCCCACATGTGCGATCAGTTTGCCGGTGGCTGAGCGTTTAAAAAAATGCGTGTTTTGTGGATCATTACGGCTAGGAGCCCACACCGGAAAATCTTGAAGGTAATGCGCAGGACGCGCATAGCCAAACGCATCGCTGATCAAAGTATCTAACTCGGTGTCACTCAGGCGTTCAGTATTCATGCCATTCCAAAATGGCGGACAGTTTTTTCCGCAATCGCATTCGGGGTAAGTCCGTAGTTTTCGGCGATCACGTTTGCTGGCGCAGAAGCGCCGTATCGGTCCACGCTAAAAATCAAACCCTCACGTCCTACAATTTCTGCCCAACCCAAGCGCACCCCGGCTTCTATGGCGACGCGTTTTGTTCCGTGCGGCGCTAACACGGTATCTAATGTTTGTGTAAAATCGTTCCGGTTCACCAACACTTCGTAGCTCGGGACCGACACGACTTGCGCACCAATGCCGCGAGATTCTAAAAGAGTTGCTGTAGTTAAAGCCAATTCGACCTCTGATCCCGTGGCAAAAAGCACAATTTTTAGCGGGTTTTTTGCAGGCTGAATCACATAAGCCCCTTGCGCGCTGTCGCCTATTGCTCCCGGATCACGGGCAATCGTCTTTAATTTTTGTCGGGACAATACCAACGACACCGGGCCGTGGGTGTAGCTGCAAATAAATTTCCATGCAGATTCGGCTTCGATTGCATCTGCGGGCCTAAAACTGATTGACCCTGGGATTGCGCGCAAAGCCGCCAGGTGTTCTACCGGTTGGTGGGTAGGGCCGTCTTCTCCAAGTCCAATCGAATCGTGAGTAAAAACATAAATCACCGGTAAGTGGTTAAGAGCAGACAAGCGGAGCGCAGGTTTCAAATAATCAAAAAAACAAAAAAAAGTTGCGACAAAGGTTCGCAATCCCCCGTGATACGCAATCCCGTTTGCAATCGCCCCCATGGCGTGTTCGCGCACGCCGTAACGGATGTTGCGCCCTTTGCCGTGAGTGCCCTCAAACGAAGTCTCCCCCGCGATAAACGTATTGGTCGAACACGATAAATCGGCATCTCCCCCAAAAAAGTGAGGATTCACCTTGGCAATCGCATTGAGCATTTTACCCGACGATTCCCGCGTTGCTAAAGCACCGCCCTGATCCCAAGTGACGGTGTTGAACTCTAACGTAGCCGTGGGGAGCCTAAACCCGGGATTGTTTTTACTCCATGTCGTGTGCGCGTCCCGTCCGCGTTGTTGCGCAAGTGCCGTGTGGGAGCGCACGTTATCGGGTACAAAAAAAGATTCCGTGTGCGTCCAGCCTAGTGCTTTTTTGGTCGCAGCCAATTCGTCCGTACCCAACGGAGAGCCGTGCACCCCAGATGTCCCGGCTTTTTTGGGAGATCCGTAACCAATGGTGGTCTTAAAAATGATCAGCGTGGGTTTGTCCTGCGATTGTTTTGCCGTGGCGTAAGCGCGATCAATCGATGCTAAATCCGTATCGGCATTTGGCACCGTAACCACATTCCAGTTCATGGACTCAAACCGCGCCTTGACGTTTTCAGTAAATGTCAGCGAAGTTGGACCATCTAACGAAATGTCATTGCTGTCGTACATCATCACGAGCTTGTTTAACTTTAAATGTCCGGCCAGCGAGCAGGCCTCGTATGCCACGCCTTCCATCAGGTCCCCATCGCCGACTAAACAATAGGTCCGGTGATCGATGGGATTTTTTCCATCTTTATTGTGTAAATCAGCAAGTTTGCGTTCGGCAATCGCCATACCCACGGCATTTGCGATCCCTTGTCCAAGGGGCCCGGTCGTCGCTTCTACCCCAGGAGTGATTCCGTATTCGGGATGACCCGGCGTTTTAGATCCCCATTGGCGGAAGCGTTTGATTTCTTTAAGGCTCAAGTCATAACCGTAAACGTGCAAAAGCGAATAGAGCAGCGCACTGCCGTGTCCTGCAGAAAGCACAAAACGGTCAC
>JAIXVT010000101.1 GCA_027482725.1 Pseudomonadota bacterium
CTGACCCACCCCGCCTTGGCGCACCAATGCAATACCGGCAAGCCTCAGCACTCGACGCTGGACCTCGGTTTCACGTTCCAAGTAATCTTTGGGCAAGTCTTGGTCAGTGGTTTCGTCATAGGTTTGCGTGGCCAGCCACGACCGGAACCTTGCGGCCCGTCGAGCTACCACTACCTGGGCTCGACTTTTTAGCCGAAACGGAAAAGCCAACGACTGACGTGCTCCGGATGGGGTAAAATCTATCGCCAAATCTACGTTTCGGGGGGCTTTAGCGCCTACGGGATCACCCGATGTCGATTCAAAAAACACCGCCGCCCCCGGAAAGCGCTGTCCCATCAAATTCCTCAATCCATCACGATCAAACGCTTGTCCGACAGGGGACAGTACAACGAGAACCGATTTAACCCCCGGGGATTGCCCGCTCTGAGCTGAAGAATTTGCAGAGGAACCCTGAGAAATGGAGACGCTCATAAAGATGATCTCTTATTCGTTTTTTAGCGCCTTAAGATCAGCCAAAACTTGTTCAACATGACCATCTACCGATACCTTGGGGTAAATTTTTGCAACTTTACCTTGAGCATTGATGATGAACGTTGTGCGCACAATTCCCATGAACGTCTTGCCGTACATGCTTTTTTCTTGCCACACACCGTAAGCCTGACACGCTTCTCCATCGGCATCGACAAGCAGAGGAAAGGGTAAATTGAATTTGGCTTTAAACTTTTGATGAGACGCCTGGTCATCTCGACTGATACCAAAAATTAATGCGTTTTCAGCAGAAAAGTCTTTTTGATAATCCCGGAAATCACAAGACTCCTTGGTGCAACCGGGCGTATCGTCTTTAGGATAAAAATAAAGAACGACGGCCTTCCCCTTGAGCGACGATAACTTCACGGTATCCCCAGAATCCGAAACCAAGGCAAAGTCAGGAGCCACTGCACCTTCGCTGAGGCCAGAAGATGCCGCAGCGGTAGACTTTTTTGATTTTTTGCTGAGGACTGTTTTAGACTTGCTCACACCCTTAGTGGTGGGAATGCCGACGTTCCTTAGGATTTTTTCCAGTTCCTTTTTCTGTCCGTCCACAAACTTGCTGAATTTAGCAAGCTCTTTAGGGAGCTTTTTCTGGAACGTTTGGAGGTCTTTAGCCTCACGCTCAATCATCGCCTTTACTTTTTTCATGTCCGTCGTCTTGATGAATTGCTTAAGATCCTTTGCAGAAGCTTCGGCGTACTTGCGGGCCTCTTTGATCGTTTCTTTATTCACTAAAGATTGGAACTGCTTTTGCGCAGACTTCACTTGTTCGACAACGTCTTTGAATTTGTTGAGGTCAAATTTTGAGCTCATGGCTTAAGACTCCTTAAATTGGGGGTGGAATTATGATTTTGCAGGAATTTCTGATTTATCGAAGAAAAATGCAATCTCTCTTGCTGCACTTGCAGGAGAATCAGAGCCATGGACAGCATTTGCTTCGATGGAGTCAGCAAAGTCTTTGCGGATTGTTCCCGGAGCAGCTTTTGAAGGGTCCGTTGCGCCCATGATCTCACGATTCATCAGCACTGCGTTTTCACCTTCAAGAACCATTAACAGGACCGGACCCGAGGTCATAAAATTTACCAAGCTATTAAAAAACGGGCGCTCTTTATGCTCGAGATAAAAGCCTTCGGCTTTTTCTTTTGAAAGTTTGGTCAACTTTCCTGCCGCCACACGAAGACCGCGTGACTCGAAACGCGCGATGATTTCGCCGATTTTATTCTTTGCTACTGCGTTTGGTTTAATGATGCTGAACGTTTGTTCGATTGCCATAAATTACTCCGTTTGATTTCTATAGTTCTATTTGTATCTTAACTTGTTCTTTTGAACAGGTTTATCGGATCGCAAATGAGGTCTTACAACCCCATTGCCGATTTCAAGGTCACCCCAAGCGTTGCAGGAGATCGAGAGATCTTTACTCCCGCCGCTTCGAGCGCCTTAAACTTTTCTTCTGCGGTGCCCTTACCTCCTGAGATAATCGCACCAGCATGACCCATGCGTTTACCCGGAGGCGCAGATGCACCGCCGATAAATCCGACCATAGGTTTTTTAAATTCTCGTTTAATGTAATCCGCAGCCTCTTCCTCGGCAGTTCCGCCAATCTCGCCAATCATGATCACGCCGTCAGTATCGGGGTCCTTGTTAAACGCCTCAAGCACGTCGATAAAGTTTGTGCCGTTCACGGGATCTCCCCCAATTCCAACACAAGTGCTCTGACCAATGCCGAGCTGAGTGAGTTGATACACGGCTTCGTAAGTCAAAGTCCCTGAACGGGATACCACACCAATGCGTCCGGGCTTGTGAATATGTCCGGGCATAATCCCGATTTTGCATTCGCCTGGGGTAATAATTCCCGGACAGTTCGGGCCAATTAAACGCGAACCGCGCTCTTTGACAAAACGCTTGGTGCGGATCATGTCCACAACCGGAATCCCTTCGGTAATGCAAACAATCAAGGGAATACCCGCATCCGCAGCCTCACAGATCGAATCTGCGGCAAACGGCGGCGGCACAAAAATCAACGACACATCTGCCTTTGTTTTTTGCCTAGCTTCGGCAACAGTATCAAAAACGGGGAAACCCTCTACCGATTGCCCCCCCTTTCCAGGAGTGACTCCGCCAACAACACGGCCCCCCGACACAGATTTTCCATAATCCTCACACCCTTTGGCGTGAAATAAACCTTGGGAACCCGTAATCCCTTGAACGATAATCTTGGTCGCTTTATTTACCCAAATCGACATGAATCCAGCCTCTTTCTTATTCGGTGATATCTGCTGTTGCTTTGCAGTTAGCTGACGGACGCCACAACTTTTTTTGCTGCGTCCGAAAGATCATCTGCCGGAATAATTTTTAATCCGCTCTCTGCTAGAATCTTCTTCCCGAGTTCAACGTTAGTGCCTTGCAAACGGACCACAAGGGGAACACTCAAAGAGACTTCTTTTGCAGCCGCAATCACCCCTTCGGCAATCACGTCACATTTCATGATTCCTCCAAAGATATTGACCAATATGGCCTTCACTTTGGGGTCTTTCAAAATGAGCTTAAAAGCGTTGGTCACTTTTTCTTTACTGGCACCGCCCCCAACATCCAAGAAGTTAGCGGGAGAACCGCCATGGAGCTGAATAATATCCATGGTGGCCATAGCGAGTCCGGCTCCGTTTACCAAACACCCAATGTTTCCATCGAGTGCGATATAAGCTAAATCGTATTGGGATGCCTCGACGTCTTGAGGATTTTCTTCCAGTACGTCACGCATTTCCACCACGTCTTTTTGGCGGAACAAGGCGTTGTCATCAAAATTAAATTTAGCATCGAGCGCAAGCAAACGATCGTCGCCCGTCAACACCATCGGGTTGATCTCAACGAGAGCGCAATCCTTTTTCACAAAACATTCGTAAACACCCTCAAAAAAGGCAACGGCCTCGCGGAGTTTTTCTTTAGGGAGTCCGAGAGCCATGGCCAATTTGCGGCCATGATAAGCCTGAAAACCCGTTAAGGGATCAATGGCTACCTTGATAATTTTTTCAGGATGGGTTTCCGCAACTTCTTCAATCTCCATCCCACCTTCGGTAGAGGCCATCATGACCACTTGAGATAATGCACGGTCCAAAACCACACCCAAATAATATTCTTTTTTGATCGACGAACCCGCTTCGATCCAAAGCTTGTGAACTTTTTTTCCCGCAGGTCCGGTTTGGGGTGTCACCAAGACTTTTCCCATGATCGTTTCGGCGGCTTTCACGGCATCTTCTACAGTCTTACAGACTTTTACTCCACCCGCTTTTCCCCGACCGCCCGCATGGATCTGTGCTTTAACCACCAGAACATCGGGATTGAATTTGGTTTTCAAAGTTTCGATCGCCGACCGGGCACGCCCAGCAAGATCCGGTCCTTGCTCGACCAACACCCCTTCGGATACCGGAACTTTAAACTGCTTCAGGATTTGTTTGGCCTGATACTCATGAATGTTCATTGATTAAGCTCCCAACCGTTTTAAATCACTCACCAACCCGCGGACCGCATCCGCCGATTTATCAAACATCGCGCGCTCCTCGGCGTTCATTTCAAGAGCCGGAACACCCTCTAAACCTTTAACACCAAGCTTTGCCAAAACACCTACAAAAAGGCCCTTAATCCCATACTCTCCGTCCAAAAGCACGGCACAGGGAAGAATGCGTTTTTTTTTTTTTTTTTTGGCTTCTAACATTTGCACCGCAGATGCAGCAGGTGCGTAATAGGCACTCCCGGTTTTCAAAAGCTCTACGATTTCAGCTCCACCCTTGCGTGTCCGATCCACAATCGCATCAATGCGATCTTTCGTCAGCATTTGCATTAAAGGGATACCGCCTACGGTCACGTACCTCGGCATCGGCACCATGGTATCTCCGTGCCCGCCGAACACAAAGGCTTGGACGTCTTCCACACTCACGTTGCACTCCATAGCGATAAAGCTACGGAAACGGGCGCTATCTAACACTCCCGCCATCCCAATCACACGTTCACGGGGAAATCCGCTTGCTTCAAAAGCAACGTGGCACATGGCATCGAGGGGATTGGAAACGACGATCAACACGGCATGGGGAGAATACTTTGCAACTTGTACCGCACACTCCCGAACAATTTTTGCGTTCGTTGCAAGCAAATCATCACGGCTCATGCCCGGTTTACGCGGTAAACCTGCGGTAATGACGACCACATCAGAATCCTTGGTCAGTGAATAATCTGATCCACCCACCACACGGGAATCAAAACCTTCCACGGGAGATGCCTCGAACAAGTCCAGTGCTTTCCCTTTTGCGGAATCACCATTGATATCGATCAGCACAATATCCCCAAGCTCTTTACTTGCCGCCCAATGGGCGCAAGTCGAACCGACAAACCCTGCACCGATAACGGAGATCTTGGGACGACGTTGAATACCTAGCTGAATACCGACCTGTGTGTTGGACTGAGTCATGGTTTCCCCTTCTTTTCACGTGGAGCAAATTAAACTTGAGCTATGGGGATAAAGGTATAAACCTTCGGAGACTTTGTCTATCAGAACCCTTGTTTATTCGGGTAAAAAGCCTTGAGCAACTTTAAACTCCGCAAGGGATACAAAATAATCTGATAAAGCTTCGACCCGACGGGAACGCGCATCCGCCGTGGCCTCCTCACGTAAATTGATTAAAAACAGGTTACTATCCCCATTTTGAAAACGGGTTCGCTCCCCTTTTTCAAGCATTTCCGTTACGGAAACCTCCTGTTCAATGTTTTTTACACGGAGTATGGCGGCATCTACAGCAGCATGAGTCGCACGAATCTCGGCTTCGATCTGCTCTAAAGCCCATCGCTTTAATCGGTCAATCCGAGATTCCTGTGCAATCGCCGAAGTTTCACGTCCGGTTGCCGCTCGGTTCTGGAGCGGGAATTCTAACTGAACTGCAACTTTATACTCCTGTTTCGTTGACACCGACGGTGTCTCACCGAAATCTTTTGCGGTACTGAGTTCAAGGTCAAGCTTGGGAAGAATCTGATTCGATTGAAGCTGTCGCTCGGATTCAACGCTTGCATATTCCAATTCGAAAATTGCTAACTCCGGTCGAAGCTCTTTTGCTTTTTGAAGTGCCGCTTGCACCGGGGAATCAAAAGACTCAAGAGAGGGAAACGCCGGGGGGAGCGCCGAATCCTCAGGGACCTTTGTTCTCCCATCCTTATCTCTAATATAGAGTGATAACAAGTAGGCTGCCCGCTCTAAATCTAATCTCGCCTTAATCAATCCCTCTTTTCGTTTCAATATCGCGCGCTGGTTATCGACTAAATCCATCTTGGGAAGGTCCCCGGCCTGCTCTCGTTTAACAAGCGCCGCATCCCGAGTCTCGGCAATGGAGAGAAGGTTCTCAGCGATTCGTTTCTTTTGTCCGGCAGACACCCATTTCCAATACGCTTTGATCCCTGTAACAGAAATTTTTAACCCAGCTTGAGAAAACTTTTGTTTGGCTTGATCGAACTTAAATCGACCTTGAGCAATTTTTGTCCGGGCAGAATCGGTCCAACCGTTTCTTAATAAAGGAACCAAAACCCCAGCACGCCCCTCACCGTTTGTTCCGGTTTCTAAATTTTGATCGTAAAGGGGAAACGCTCCTCCGCCAAAGCGGTATCCGGTGAATAATCTTAAGCCATAGAGCGGTGTAGCCTGTTCGATTTGAGCATCAAACATGCGGTAGGGGTACTTGCCCTCCATTGAATTGGTGGTTTTAAGTTTTAAACCTAAATCAAACGCACCTAAAGTCGTCGTGAGCTCTCCCTCTGCACGATCCTGGTCGTCACGGTACGATGCGAGTTCGGGGTGGTGTTCTTTAACAGAGCGCAAAACATCGGTAGCTGAAAGCGGAGTGAACGAGGTCTCGGCAAAACCAAAGTCGCCGCCCCACCATGCAACAAGAAGCAGGAAATAATGGAGTCCTGCACTCATTATTTTTTCTCCTCACCTTTTTTTTCGTCAGATTGCCCC
>JAIXVT010000343.1 GCA_027482725.1 Pseudomonadota bacterium
CTATATCCAGGAGGCCCTTATTCCCTTACAAGCTTTAGCTTTTTAACCCAGATAAGATTTGTTAAAAAAATTTAATCAGGCCAATTTTTTTTAAGATTCTACGGCACTGCCGACAATCGTCGCTTGTAGTCCAGCAATCGGCCAATCCGATAAAGCAAGGTGGTCTCTGCAATTCCGTCTGGCTCTTGGGGGCGCCACCCCTCTAAAACATCACGCTGGACCTGTTGCTCTTTTTGTACCGTCACCCGCACCGAAGGTTTTCCCTCAAAAAAACCCTTGGATGCAATCAGTCGGTACCGCACTCGGGCTTTAATCCAGGGCAACCCCGTGCCCGACGCTTCGATCAGATTTTTTTCATCCGTGTTTTCCACCCACTTGGTAAGCACCACTCCCGCCTCTCGGTTCACCGAATCCAGAGGCACGGACTTGATCGCATCCAGCAACGCCTCCCACCCTTGGGCGTATTCGGCCAAAAAAATCCGCGTTGTGGACGATTCGTTCTGAGCTACCACGGACTCGCGGTAGGCTGTGGCACATCCCACAAGATTTAATCCGGCCACGACTGCCCAAATGTTTACATTAAACCCAAGGCGCGATTTCATTTTTTTAGTTTAATCGCGGCCTGTCGGCCCCGCCATAGTTTCCCCATAATTCCTTGATTTTGATACCTTGTCGGGTATGACCCACCCCCTCATCAAAACCTTTATCCATACTTTAGACTTAGAGGCCCAAGCCTTACGCCAAGCCTGTGACCGCATGGAGCACACCCCAGATTTAGGCCCGATTTTAGACACCGCTGCACAAAGGATCAAAAACGGAGGAATGGTCCACGTGATTGGCCTGGGCAAGAGTGGAAAAATTGCGGCAAAAATCGTGGCGACATTGTCGTCTACGGGCACCCCCGCAACTTTTGTTCACCCTACCGAGGCATTGCACGGAGATCTCGGCGTGGTGCGCCCGCACGATGTGGTGTTGGCACTGAGCCAAACGGGCAATACCGCAGAGGTGATCGAAGTGATTCCTTATTTCCGGTCCAAAGGCGCGTGGATTATCGCCATGACGGGTAACGCGGATAGCAAACTTGCACAGTCATCCGATTGTACCTTGCTGACCCTGGTGCAACGGGAGGCATGCCCTCATAACATGGCGCCCACCACAAGCTCTACTCTCCAACTGGCGATGGGGGATGCGTTTGCCATGGCGCTCATGAAGTCTCAAAATTTTAGCGTAGAAGAGTTTGCAAAAAATCACCCGGGCGGAGCCCTGGGACGCAGACTGACGTTGCGTGTTTCGGATTTAATGAAACCCTTGGCGCAGATCCCATGTGTGGACGAATCCGCCAGCACCACGGATGTCGTCGATTTGTCTACGGCCCATAAGTTAGGCGCAGTTTGCGTGGTCAATACAGCCGACTCGTCTTTGGTCGGAGTAATCACCGACGGCGACATTCGGCGTGCCTTGCGTCTCCGCGAACAATTTTTTAAAGCGCAAGCCAAAGACATCATGACCCGTTCCCCGATGACATGTCAGAACACGGATCTTGCGTTCGAAGCCCTGCAATTCATGGAAAACCGTCCGAGTCAGATTTCCGTACTCCCTGTAGTCGATCACAAAAACACACTGGTGGGTTTGGTGCGATTGCACGATTTGGTTCAATCCCTTTAGTCCCAGAATTTGCCCAAAACACCTCATTTTTAATTTGCTAGGCGGTTTACACACGGCCTACGATTGAATTTATTCCAGAAAGGACCCTCATCATGAATCAAAAACATTTAAAGCTGCTGGCATTGGCAGGGATCACCACCGGAGTGATCATGGCGTGCACATCAGATCATGCGAAAGCAAAACTCAACCTACTTTTTAAAGATGCTCCCAAATCGGGCGTCGCTGCCAAAATCGGCGGCGAAGAAATCACCGAAGAGCAACTCTTAGGGGATGCGATGCTTGAATACGTCAACATCAAGAACCAAGAGTACGAACTCAAAATGGCTCAGCTCAACAAAATGGTGACCGAAAAAACATTGGGCGCCGAAGCCAAAAAAGCGGGAATTTCTCTTGATGAGTACATCAAAAAGAACGTTGTCAAAGGTGACATTAAAATTTCTGACAGCGACTACAAAAAATTCGTTAAAGACAAAAACATCCCTGAAAGCAACATTAACGAACAGGTGAAAGAACGCATCTACACCTACATGAAAGAACAGAAAAAAGACGAGATGGTGCAAGCAGCAGTAGCAAAACTGACCAAGTCTACCCCTGTTGAAGTGTATTTCAAAAAATTCAAAATGGCGGTTCAAGCCGAAGCGGGCAAAGCACCGTTTACAGGAGACGAAAAAGCAAAAGTCACCATTTTAGAATTCTCTGACTTTCAATGTCCATTTTGCTCTAAAGGCGCAAAAGTGATCAGCGAGATCAAAAAGAAGTACGGAAAAAAAGTAAAGATCGCGTTCAAGCACTTTCCTCTTCCCATGCATAAAGAAGCAGGCCCTGCGTCTGAGGCTTCCATGTGCGTGCATGAACAGAACGCAGACAAGTTCTGGAAATTTCACGATATCGTGTTTGAAAACCAATCAAAGCTCGATAATGAAAGCTTAGCAAAGTACGCCAAACAGGCGGGTGCTGACGAAAAGAAATTCAAAGAGTGTTTTGACTCCAAAAAATACGAGCAGTTTGTCAAAGACGAAATGGCCTACGGCGAAAAGCTCGGTGTCCGATCTACTCCGACGTTCTTTGTGAACGGTCAGTTGGTGAGCGGCGCGCAGCCTCTTGAAGTCTTCTCAGAAATCATCGATGAAGAACTGAACGCCAAGTAATCGGGTTTCTTATTCCAAAAGACAAA
>JAIXVT010000178.1 GCA_027482725.1 Pseudomonadota bacterium
CCCGTGAAATCACGCAATGGAGCGCCCAACAATGTTCGCGCATACCAAGACCCCCCGCGTGAAATGATTTTACGCACGATTCCCCAATTCACCGTACCCCCGCCCGGAATATTCCGGGAACCAATCACTCCATCGTAAGAATCAAGAAGGTTAAGCATGACGGGGAGGTATTTGGGTTCATGAGAAAAATCTGCATCCATTTGAATTACCGATTCAAATGAAATTTTCTGATGATCCATGGCCCACCGAAATCCGGCACAGTAAGCGGGACCCAAACCCTGCTTCTGAGTACGGTGCAATACGTGGACACGAGACTCTGTTTCGGACCATCGCTCCGCAGCAGCTCCTGTCCCATCAGGAGATCCATCGTCAATCACGAGAACATGGACCCGATCTGGCGTTACCGCGAGTACCGCTTTAAGAATCGGACCAAGATTTTCGATCTCATTATAAGTGGGTATACAAATCAATACGGGATTCATTTAAAAAGGAACATCTTCTTCCGTAAATGTGGGCTCCCCACCAAATCCTCCCGGAGATGAAAACGACGCCGGCTCTCCATACCCCGAGCTAGCCGCCGACTGTCCCGAATAGGCGCCCTGTGAAGATCGTGACGCACCGGACTGCTGTCCAGCCCCACCTAAAAACTGAATGGTCTGGGCCACGATTTCTGTCGTGTACCGCGTTTGTCCATCTTTGTCTTGCCACTGTCGGGTCTGAAGCTTTCCTTCAATGTAAGACTGCCGTCCTTTAGTGAGATACTGTCCGCACAACTCTGCGAGTTTTCCGAATGCAACCACACGGTGCCATTCAGTTTTCTCCTGTTTCTGGCCGTTTTTATCTACCCACGACTCATTCGTTGCAAAACTCATGTTGCATACCGCCTGACCACCGGGAGTGTGTTTGACTTCAGGGTTTTGACCCAAGTTTCCAATTAAAATTACTTTATTCACCGCCATAGCGGGATAGCATCACCGAAGGGCAGAATTCCCGTCAAGAACTTCTGGGCCAAGAAACAATCTTTAAGCAGTTTCGTTGCTCTGAGCTTTCGCGGCAGTCCGAATTTCGGACGGAGACGATACTGTGTCTATTTGATCGGACTCTTTGGTCCTACCCGTATGAACAACTCCTGGCTTTAGGGAGGCTTTCAGCGCTGGATAATAGGCTTTGCCTCGCTCAGGGATCGGTAAACCCCGCTCTTCGTACTTTTTCTTCCACGTTTCAGCCACAATTTGAGCGGCCCGCTTGGAATTAATCAGGTAATAAATGGGATCAAACTTACATTCTGGGCAAGCCAACAATGTCCGTAAACGCAGGCGATAGTACGTTTCATACGCAATCGCCACGGGCATACCCCACACAATCCCTTTCCATCCAAACCAAGGGAAGGTGAGAACCATCAAAAAACTGGTCGTTAAAAGAATATGCGAATAGTACGCAATAGTGCCAATTTTTGCCGGCTGCTTGATGTACCGGTCTTTGTGACAGGATACGCAAAAAAACCGATACCCGGACTTCTCAATGTGATGAATTGCCTCTGACCAACGCATACCGCGGATGGGTGCCCTCCTGGCATTTATGATTTTAATTGATCACAAAAGGTCTTTGCAAATGCGCCAACGCTCAACATGATAAAAAAATGCCTACCTCACTCCACACTTCCCCCAAGCTCCCTGAGCTCTGGACCTCTTTTTTAGATGAGGTTTTGGTATCTTGGACCAAATCAAAATTTAGCCCCAAGCCCCAATGGGGACTAAAGCCGTTTGATGTAAAAGATGTCGCTTTTTTCTCAAAAGGGCTCATCGAACTCTCCCAATTTTTTACAGAAGACCGTCCCGAGTCCAAACTACCCAAATATTTTTCTGCACCAAAATTTAGATCAGCCTATTTCTTTTATTACCTCCCTATCCACGGGGCTAAATTTCTGGCCCTACTTGATACTCATCGCGTTGAGTTCCAACGCTTGATAAATGATGCAAAAAAACGGGGACAACTTACGATTTGGGATGTCGGCTCTGGTCCGGGAACTGCGTCTTTTGCGATAATGGCTGCAATTTTTGAGGAGTTTAAAAAGACAAAAAAAATCCCATTTAAAATAGAATTCCATTGGCTGGACCGGGATGCGTCGATACTGAACGAGGGAAGGGATTTGTTCGGTGCCTGGCTTGCCCGACTTCCTGAGTTCAGTGGGGAAATTTCTATTGTAACTCACTCAAGAGACTGGCTTGATCGCGCTCCCATTCCCCTTCCCGAAGCTGACCTTCTTGTATTTGGAAACATGATCAATGAGTCTGGAGCATCCCTTGAGCGCTTGATTCAAAATGCCCGCCGTTTCAGCGATGCCTGTCCGCATGCAGATGTTCTCTGGGTTGAACCCGCATTCAAAAGTGCCTCCCAGCGCTTGGGCCATGTTCGTGACGCCCTTTTGGGACTTACCTCCGCAAATCCCGACGAAAACAACCAAAGTAAAGCCAAAAGTGACGGATTCAGAATCGTCGGACCTTGCCTGCATCACGAGGAATGTCCGCTCAAGTCGGCTCGGGATTGGTGCCATTTTTCAATGCCGGTACAACTCCCCGGGAAATGGTTTCGCCTTTTTTCTATCCGCTTAGGGAGTATTAGAGAATGGTTAAAATTTTCTTACCTCTGGATTGCAAAAAATGAATCTCATAAAAAAATCACTGAAAAAGATCACTGGGTCCGAGTGCTCTCGGACTCGACTGTTCGCCATGGTAATCCTCACATTTTGGTGTGCAAGCCCGGTCATGCCCCCTGGATTCAAATCAC
>JAIXVT010000134.1 GCA_027482725.1 Pseudomonadota bacterium
ATCGTGGTACGCGCCGTCGTTAATCACGACGCGGACACCGACGATCGGATACCCGATCAGTCGTCCTTCCTTCACTGCTTCTTGGAAGCCTTTATCGCACGCAGGGATAAAGTTCCGAGGAATGGCGCCCCCGACGATTTCATCCACAAACTCGAAAGTTTGAACCGCATCCGAAGGAAGTGGCTCGATAAACCCAGCGACGCGGCCGAACTGACCTTGACCGCCGGTTTGCTTTTTATGGGTGTAGTTAAAGTTCGCTTTCTGAGTGATGGTCTCTCGGAACGCCACCTGCGGCTTACCGACGATCACTTCGCAGTTGAACTCTCGCTTCATGCGTTCGCAGTAGATCTCCAAATGCAATTCACCCATCCCACTGATAATG
The DNA here is from genome assembly GCA_027482725.1 of Pseudomonadota bacterium. Classification (GTDB taxonomy): domain Bacteria; phylum Bdellovibrionota; class UBA1018; order UBA1018; family CAIMNF01; genus JAIXVT01. The sequence continues at coordinate 383 of JAIXVT010000134.1, forward strand.
GTCTGAGCAGATTCTTCGTCACGATGCACCCGAAATGTTGGGTCTTCCTTGGTAAATCGGTTCAACGCCTTAGAGAAATTGGTTTCTCCTGATTTGTCTTTGGGGGTAATCGCCAAGGAAATCACCGCGTCAGGAACGAACATCGATGTCATGGATACCTTATGCTCACCATCCGTAAACGTGTCGCCTGATGAACACTCTACTCCGAACAACGCGACGATATCTCCTGCGCGCGCAACTTCGATATCGTTCATCTCATTGGCGTGCATACGCACCAGACGAGGCACTTTGACGCGTTTCCCGTTGGCAACGTTAGAGATAAAATCACCTTTAGTCACTTTACCTTGATAAATACGCATGTACGTCAACTGACCGTACCGACCATCCTCAAGCTTAAAAGCAAGCCCAACAAAGGGAAGGGTATCGTCATTCTGAAGAATAACTTCTGCTTCATTATTCAGCTGATCGAGAGCCTTGTTCTCTTTTTCAGTCGGATTCGGCAAAAAGTAGGTAACGCCATCAAGGAGCTTTTGAACGCCCTTGTTTTTATAAGCAGAACCCATAAACACAGGCGTCAACTGAAGGGACAAAGTCCCTTTACGAACGGCTGCACGTAACTCTTCTGCGTTAATCGCTTCCCCACTCAAATATTTTTCCGCAACAGCATCATCGAACTCAGACGCTGCCGAAATCAATTCTTCGCGATACTTCTCGCATTCCGCTAAAATGTCGGCAGGAATTGCTTCTTCGCGGATATTCTCGCCATTGTCACCGTCAAAGTAACAGGCTTTCATTTCGATCAAATCCACAACACCTTTAAACTGATCTTCAGCGCCGATCGGATAGGTCACGAACTGCGCATTATGGCGCAACTTCTCGCGCAATTGCTGAATCCCACGGAAAGGGTTCGCTCCAGCCCGATCCATTTTGTTGATGAAACACAAACGCGGTACTTTGTATCGCTTCATTTGGCGGTCAACGGTGATGGACTGAGACTGCACCCCGGCAACTGAACACAACACCAAAACTGCTCCATCCAACACTCGGAGAGCGCGCTCAACTTCGATCGTAAAATCCACGTGACCGGGAGTATCGATCAAGTTCACGTTATAATCTTTCCACATACAATAGGTGGCAGCCGACTGAATCGTGATCCCTTTTTCGCGCTCAAGCTCCATGAAGTCCATGGTCGCACCCACTTGATCTTTACCTTTAACTTCGTGGATCGAGTGAATTTTCGAAGTGTAAAACAAAATACGCTCAGAGAGAGTCGTTTTACCCGAGTCAATGTGAGCCGAAATACCAATGTTTCGTACTCGTTCAATTGGGACTTTTACGTTCATATCCGCCATGTTTGCTCCTTAAACAACGTGAAAATACCGAGTCACCCTTGGCACCGACACCGCCTCCGAGAACACCCTCAGAAACACTGTCCTTCTTTGAACCAGGGAACAGCTCTAGATTAGTTTTTTCTTGAAGGTATAAAGTTACCCGAACCCTCAAAATTCCGCTATTGTTTTATCGTTTAAACCCCGCAAAAAATAGCGTTTAATAGATCCCATGGCAAAACCGCTCCTTTGGATGGATCTTGAAATGACTGGCCTCAACGAGAAAACCGATCATATTTTAGAAATCGCAGCCCTCATCACCGACAAAAACTTAAATGAAATCGATAGATACGAGGCGGTCATCTTTCAACCGCAACAGGTGCTCGACCAGATGAACGACTGGTGCAAAGAGCACCACGGGAAAAGCGGACTCACGGCAAAGGTTCCCACCGGTAAAACCATCATCACCGTCCAATCCGAACTCTTGGCGTTTATAAAAAAACACTTCGGAGAAAAAAAGGGCAAGGACGGCGCGGTCTTGGCCGGAAACTCCATCCACAATGACCGTCGGTTTATCGATGTGCACCTTCCGCAATTCGCAGGACAATTGCACTATCGAATGGTCGATGTGAGTTCATTCAAGGAAATCTTTAGGGAAAATTACGGGATCAAGTTTGAAAAAAAGAACACGCACCGAGCAGTGGAAGACATTTTAGAATCCATAGCAGAACTCAAACACTACCTTAGCTTTGTAAAAACAAACTAATACGCGCCAAGCTCAGTTTTTTAACCTTAAATAAATCGGACAATGATCAGACCCCATAACCTGTCGCTCATGATCGACGTCGATGACACGATCCAAGAGGCCCGCGCTTACCGTTTGATAATCAATCCTCCATCCCACATTTTTCCCGCGCGCTCCCGCACGGTAACTCCACCACGTATAAAGTCCCGCTGCTCCAGGGTTTCGTTCGCGGAACACATCGCGCATTACTGAGTTCTGATCGGTTCCACCAACTAAAAACGACGTCATCCAGTCCCTCTCCTCTTGGGTAAAGCCGGGCGAATCCTCGTTCGATTTAGCATTTTTTATATCCAGAGGCGTATGTGCAACATTGTAGTCCCCGGCAACAATCACCCCTTTTTTTAAGGCCATTGACTCACAAAACTTTTTTATCTCGGAGCAATACGCTAGCTTTTCCTTCATTCGCGCACGCTCGGGCTGTGAATTAGGAAAGTAACAATTCAAGTAAAAATAATCCTTAAACTCAAAAATTTGGGTGCGCCCTTCCTCGTCGCAAACCGGTATGCCCAATCCCGTTCGATAATCCAGCGGCTCAATACGGGTCCACGTGGCCGTACCCGAATATCCTGGCTTTTTCGCTGCATTCCAAAAACATCGATAACCGTCGACATTCACTACCTTAGGATCAACTTGGTCCTGAAATGCTTTTACCTCTTGCAACGAAATGACATCTGCATGTGTCGACGAAAACCAATCTCCAAAACCTTTGCCAGCAACAGCTCGAATCCCGTTCACATTCCAACACGAAAATTTCATGATTTTTCCTTAATCAACATGACCAAAAATTAGCCCCACCGGTGATACGCAGGGTGTCCAGGCTTCACGGCAACAAAAGTTCCCGTGCACGTTGCCGTTTTTTTCCTACTTCCATCATCACCAAAAGCCCATAGCTCGGCTTCAATCAACGCACGATCATCGCCAACTTCTTTGGCTCGCGCCAAAAGCCGTAACTCCGCTTCTTTGGGAGTTGGAGCCCTCAGTTTGACATGAAAATCCGCGGTGACGGTACATGGGGGTTCGGTCGCACCCGAACGGTCCATCAGAACCATTGCCGCTGTCCAGTTGGAATGACAATCCAACAAAGCCCCAATAATTCCGCCATTGATCATCCCTGGGAACGCCTCGTGGTGCGACTCTGCTCGGAAAGAAGCCACATAAACACCCGGCACACCGATCGCAGGACGTGTCTTAATTTTTAAACCCTGATTATTTACCGGGCCACAGCCAAAACAAATGCTTCCCGGTGCGTACTGGTCCTGCACGGAAGCCAGGTCTTGAGAGCGATCAAAATCCTGCATAAGCTCCGAGGGAGGGCTTGGTGGGTTTACACTTGTTTTTTCTGCTCGCGTATTCGATTCCGGCATTCCTTCAACCTAGGACCCAAGGCGCGCGATGACAAGACGAAAGCCTCGACGCCTGATACACTCGTTACATGTCGGAACTTCACACGCCCGAAATCAAAATCTTCGAAAACGTGAACGATTTATATTACCAGTTACTGAGTGATTTTCGTTTATCAACCCTGGAGTTTGATTCCCCAACCATTGCCCTCCCTACGGGAAACACCATGATTCCTTTTTACCGACTTCTCTCTGCGACGGTAGGAACACTTCCTGTACCCAGCTGGAATTGTGTTGCTCTCGACGAGTACTACCCTTTAACCGAGGATACCGAGGAGTTTTCGTTTCAAAAATTTTTAGAAGACCATTTTTTCTCAAAAATTAAACTCAATCCACGACAAAAAATTTATTTCAATGCGTACAATCCTTCAGCCGAAGATGCTTGCGAAACTCTCGAAACCACACTTCAAAATTTAGGCGGAATTGATCTCGCCCTACTCGGCTTAGGAAGAAATGGGCACATCGCATTTAACGAACCAGGCACACCGTTTCAGTCACGCACTCATGTTGCGGAACTTCTTCCCGACACCCTCTACGCAAATTTTCAGGATACCTCTCCCCCCTTCACCAAAGCGCTCACACTGGGAATAAGAAACTTCTTAGAGGCCAAACACGTTAAAGTTGTCGCTATTGGCAAATCCAAATCAGAGGCCATTCAACGCGCGCTCCGTGCTCAACCCTCCCCAAGCTGTCCAGCGTCTGCTCTCCGTTATCACCCCAGGGTCACTTGGTATTTAGACAAAGAAGCCGCACAGTTTTTAAGCGACGTCCGCTCATAAAATCACACATTCAAGTTCGGCAAGAGTTCCTGATTTCACACGATACGCTTGGTACATTTGCGCGTAAGAACTAATCCGAAAAGAGGCTCCAAAACCTCCTATCTTTTCACTCGCTCTCCGGGATTGATCTCTTAAATAAGAAG
>JAIXVT010000252.1 GCA_027482725.1 Pseudomonadota bacterium
TCAATGATTTATGTCGGTTATCCAAGGAACTGATTAATAACATTATGTTCTCCTGACCATTTTATCCTACTTCTCACTTCAGACAAGAACTCGGGGAATTTCCTTAATGCCGTCAAATAAAAGAAATCATTCTTATACGATTGCAATTCGACGTTCGCGAGTTCAGTTAAAAGATCATCAAAAACATTAAGATAACGATCCCCAAAACCAAACGAGGACATGTTAAAAATCTTGATCATTTGGGACTCTAAAGCACTTATCTGCTCCGAAATTTTTCCAGCAATTCGTCCATTATGACAATGCTCAGCGCAAAAATCAGGAAGAGTATAGGGTCTCGTGTTGTAGCTATGTGCTGAGAAATGGGCATTATTTGTTATGTATACACTTGGGATTCTAATTAGGTCTGCAATTTTTAACGCTTGCCATGCTTCAATCCAAAACATTTTTTCGCGATCCAAATGAAACGCAACCTCAACGTGTCGCCGCGCCTTACCTTTGTCTGCCTGCACCTCATCAAAATGATGTGCAAAGCGGTAACCTTGTCCTAGGTTTCTTCGGATGCCAGTGTGAGGAATTGAGGGGCGGTAGAGATCTACGTTGAGATCGGTGCCAACCCCGAGCCCCTTAAAACTCGATATCGAAACTCGAGCATGACCATGGTCCGTTTGTGAAAGGGGAAACAACTCTTGACCGATTGAAAATGTATTCTGGATCAAAGTAGTGGTGAGATCGCGGTTAAAAACTCCGTTAATTGTTGTTATCAAAACTACTGGAACCCAAACGCCATTTAACTTTACCCATGCGGCGGGAATTCCGCCCTGAACGGCCGCCTCAAACAACTTGTTACGCCGCGTTTCATTTGGATCCAAAGCCCCTTGGCACCTCTTGACCACCGCTTCGGAGATAGTGCCTAAAATTAAATCATTACCCGTACTCGTAAAACCTGGAGCACTAAGGGCCAACGCAAACAACGAAATGAAGTGCATAGACCGCGAGTATACGAAGAATTAAGCCCCAATTCACCCATTTGTTAACGGTAATTTCAGAGATGTGAATCTGGATCCATGAATTCCATCTCGGCTTGAGCAGAAACACAGAGAACACCCGCAAATTTAACTCTTTAAGCTTATTCGTAAGCAAAAACAAAGCACCGCCTGATAAATCCCGAAAGGCGATCAGTTGAAATTTTGAGATGGACTAAGATTGGCGCGCCCGCCAGGACTCGAACCTGGGACCCCCTGATTAGAAATCAGGTGCTCTATCCAGCTGAGCTACGGGCGCATGAGTTCAGTCTACCTGAGAACAATTTTCTGAGAACAGCTTTTTCATCACAACACCACTGAATGAAATCCGTTAATCATAGCTTTTCTTGATGCCTCTTTATGAACGACGTACACTACCCGATATGTCAAAACAAACAGTGATTGGTATTAATGGGTGTGGTCGTATTGGTCGTAAAATTATTCGTCTTGCCGCAACAACTCCGGGCATCCGTGTTGCCGCGATCAACGATATGACATCTCCAGATGTTCTTGCTCACCTTTTAAAGTTCGACTCGGTTCATGGAACATGGGATGCCGATATCCGAACCGAAGGACAAGCCATCTTGATCAACGGCCAGAAAATCCAAATCACTGCCGAAAAAGATCCCTCTCGGCTCCAGTGGAAACAAGCCGAAGTGGACATCGTCCACGAATCTACCGGAGTGTTCACCGAACGCGCCGCGGCTGCTCAGCATTTAACGGGCGGAGCAAAACGCGTGATCATTTCTGCGCCTGCAAATGATTCCGACCTTACCGTGTGCTTTGGCGTTAACCATACGCAGTATGATCCTTCAAAGCATGTGGTGATCTCTCATGCGCCTTGCACGACCAACTGTCTGGCCCCGGTTGCAAAAGTGATCGATGAAGCGTTTGGCATCATTAAAGGAACCATGCTTACGGTTCACAGCTACACCAACGACCAGCGGATTTTAGATTTGCCCCACAAGGATTTACGACGCGCCCGCGCAGCGGCACTCTCGATGATTCCCACCTCAACAGGCGCAGCAAAAGCCGTAGGACTTGTGCTCCCGCACTTGAAAGGAAAACTGGATGGTCTTGCGATCCGTGTCCCGACCCCAAACGTTTCGATTGTGGATTTCACATGTGAGGTAAAAACGGCAACCACTAAAGAAGCTGTGAATGAAGTGCTTAAAAATGCTTCCAATGGTGCAATGAAAGGCGTGCTTGGATTTGAAGTTCGGCCGCTTGTTTCTTGCGATTTCAACGGTTCGATCTTGAGCTCGGTGATCGATGCCGACTGCACCACCGTACTTGGCGGCAACATGATCAAGATCCTCACTTGGTACGATAACGAAAGTGGATTTTCCAGCCGCATGTTAGACGTGACCCGCTATATCGCTGAAAAAGGGATTTAATTTTTACGGTTATTCATGAAAACACTTACCCTTAAAGACCTCAACGTAAAAAACAAACGCGTCCTATTACGTCTTGACCTCAACGTTCCGCTGAGTTCTCCCGACGAAACAGGAAAACGCACCATCACAGACGACACCCGCATCCGCGAGGCAATCCCCACCTTGGAATACCTTCGGACACAGGGTGCAAAAATTATCGTGATGTCACACTTGGGGCGCCCTAAGGCCAAGCGCACCTCCGAAGATTCTCTTCTTCCCGCAGCCGAGCGCATTGCTGAACTTTTAAAGTGCGACGTTACGCTTGCAGATGATTGCGTGGGAGAAGGAATTGAACTTAAAGCGCAGAGCCTTGTTGCAGGCGATATTTTGATTCTTGAAAACGTGCGTTTCCATGCGGAAGAAGAAGCAAACGATTTAGGTTTTGCACAGTCTTTAGCCCGACTAGGCGAAGTTTACGTCAATGATGCGTTTGGAACAGCCCACCGTAAACATGCGTCGACTTATCGTCTCCCAAGTCTCATGCCCCACAAAGCCATGGGATTATTGATCGAAAAAGAAGTGCGCGCTTTTGATGCGTTGATTAAAAATCCCGAGCGTCCGTTTGCACTCATCTTAGGTGGCGCAAAAGTTACGGACAAAATCAAAACGGTAAACTCGCTGTACCGGCATGTCCAAACGGTGATGATCGGCGGTGCAATGGCATTTGCCTTCATGAAAGCTCGTGGCGACACGATTCCGGCATCATGGAAACAACCCAGTGATGACGATGTTACCGCCGCCAAACAACTTATCGCCGAAGCTGAAACAAAGGGAATTCGCCTCATTCTTCCTATAGATACCGTAGATGGCTGTGACATCGGACCTAAAACCGTCAGTGCATTTATCGAAGGTCTGGCTGGAGCAAAGACCGTGTTTTGGAATGGACCTTTGGGATGGTTTGAGAAACCCGAATATGCCAAAGGAACAAACCAAGTTGCTGAATACTTATCCACACAATCATCATTGCGCGTGGTGGGTGGTGGCGACACTGTAGCGGCAATTCATGCTTCGGGGTTTGCTGAAAAGTTCTCTCACCTCTCCACCGGTGGAGGGGCCGCGCTTGAATACATTGAAAACGGAGGATTGCCGGGCATTGCAATCCTGCAACCCCAGGAATACCGGCCTGAATCCCAGCCCTTTGCGATGGACGAAGAGGTTGAGGGA
>JAIXVT010000153.1 GCA_027482725.1 Pseudomonadota bacterium
CACCAAGCCTTCTTAAAAGACTGCATCCGAATCCTCATGCAACAAATTTTAAAACTCCCCGATCCGGGCGATTCTGACCCTTAATCTGGCGGTTTTGTCGGACAAACAAACCCTTGAAAACACTACAGAAAAACAGATAATTTTTTTTTACTTCTTATTTTTTTTGTGCGTTGACACTCATGCAACCCTTCTCGTAATTTTTTTTGTAGGTGGCGAAAGCCCACTGAGGAAATTCCAAACAAATTAAAAAGCCACGAAAATGGCCTTTTCAAGCGGGTGCTTGAAGGGGGTTTGTGTTTTCAAGGGAGGAAACATGAAGGTCGTTAAGCGAGACGGAAGTCAAGAAGAAGTAAAAATCGAAAAAATTCTCCACGCCGTATCGAAGGCGTGCCGTGGTTTATCTAACGTCGAAGCCATCGAGGTGGCAAAAAAAACCATTAGCGGGTTGCACGACGGGAGCACGACCGCGGAGCTCGACTCTTTATCTATTTCAAACGCGGTGATGCTGATGGGCGACGAACCCAATTACTCCAAAGTCGCCGCGCGCATGCTTGCAGAAATTATCCGCAAAGAAGTGGGAAGAGACGTCGCCTTCCGAGATTATATTAAAAATGCTGCGGATTTGGGGCTCATTACCTCTCAGGTGATGGAACTTGCCTTGAGCGATATTCAAACCCTCGAATACGCCATTCGCCACGAGCGCGATGATCATTTTGAATACTTTGGCTTAAAAACCGTGGCAGACCGTTATCTGCTCCGTCACCCCCAATCCCGCCAAGTGATAGAACGCCCACAGTGGATGTTTATGCGTGTGGCTCTAGGACTTGCGCAATCCTCTCAAGAAGCCATCGAACTTTACGACATTGTCAGCCAGTTTCTTTACACGCCTTCCACTCCGACGTTGTTTAATTCAGGAACACGCCATCCGCAAATGTCGTCCTGTTACCTCCTCACTGTAGGCGAAGACAGCTTAGAGGGTATTTACAAGTCGATGACCGATTGCGCCAAACTCTCTAAATTTTCTGGGGGAATAGGGATTGACTGGACTCCAGTACGTGCATCAGGGGCACTGATTCGCGGAACCAATGGCCTCAGTAACGGGATTATACCGTTTCTCAAGGTTTTTGATTCGTCCGTTCACGCTGTTAATCAAGGCGGGAAACGCAAAGGCGCAGCCGCGGTGTATCTTGAGCCTTGGCATGCGGATATCGAAAGCTTTTTAGAACTCCGAAACAATACGGGGTCTGAAGAACGCCGGACACACAATCTCAATTTGGCGCTATGGGTATCCGATTTGTTCATGAAGCGAGTCGATCAAGACGGCCAATGGTCACTGTTTACTCCAGACCAAGTTCCTGAGTTGATCTCTTCATACGGAAAAACCTTTGAAGACTACTACGAGCGTTTTGAACGCGAAGGGAAAGCCATTAAACAAGTTCCTGCCCGGGCTCTTTATGCCCGGATGATGCAAACTCTAGCGGAAACCTGAAATGGCTGGATGTGCTTTAAAAATAAAGCCAACTAGCGCTCTGCACAGACGGGAGCGCCGAACAATGTGATTCGTAGCTCCAATCTTTGCACCGAGATCTTAGAGATCGCAACCGCAGACCAGACTGCGGTTTGTAATCTTGGGAGCATCAACTTGTCGGCATTTGTGAACGACCAACGCCAGTTCGACTTTGAAAAACTGAAGGCCGTTGCAGCTATTGCGGTGAAGTACTTGGACCGCGTGGTGGATATCAATTTTTATCCGACTCAAGAAGCCAAAGAATCCAATCAAAAATGGAGACCGATCGGTTTAGGGATTATGGGCTTGCAAGACGCATTCTTTAAAATGCGTTTGCCGTTCACTTCGCCTGAAGCGAGGAAAATTTCTGCTCGAATCAGCGAAACCATCTATGCTCAAGCCATCCGCACCAGCATGGGGCTTGCCCAGAAACAGGGGAGCTTCCCTGCTTTTAAAGAGTCGCGCTACCCTAACGGAGAACTCCAAGTTCAGTTGGCGCGTAAATTCCAAGAATCGGTACCAGAAACCTACGAAGATTGGGATCGTTTGGCAGAGGACGTGCGCAGAAACGGCTTGCGTAACAGTTTGTTGATTGCCATTGCCCCCACCGCAACCATTGCATCTATCCAAGGGTGTTATGAAAGCATCGAACCCCAAATTGCAAACGTCTTCAAACGGGAGACGCTGAGCGGAGAATTCTTGCAGGTCAATAAGTACTTGATTCATGACCTGAAGGCCCGGGGTCTCTGGAATTCTGAAATGAAATCCAAAATTATTTCCGAAAACGGATCTATTCAGAACCTCAACGAAATCCCCGAGGATCTTAGAGACCTGTACAAAACAGTATGGGAGACATCTCAAAAGGAACTCATTGATATGGCGGTGGACCGGTCTACTTTTGTGTGTCAATCCCAGTCGCTCAACTTGTTTATTGAAGATCCAAGCATAGGGAAGCTGTCCTCGATGTACATGTACGCGTGGAAAAAGGGCGTAAAAACGACGTACTATCTGCGCTCGCGTGCAAAAACGTCGATCAAGAAAACTACGGTAGCCGATTACTCGACCCCCGTAGCAGCACCGGTAGTGGAAAAGCCAATAGTTTCTGAACAAGAAGCGGTGGCTTGTTCCCTGGAGAACCCAGAAAGCTGTGAAGCCTGTCAGTAAGTTTTGTAAAATAAATAAAGGGTGTCCTCAGTGACCTTTACGGGGACACCCTAAAATTGATCGAAAATAATGATAAACTAGGGGAGGGGGCAGGGTGGTGTTTGGCCTATCCGAACCCAAATCAGAAATAAGGTGGGGAATATGCTACTAGATCCAGGTTTAGACCTAACGTTACGACCCATGAAGTATCCACAGTTTTTCCACATGTACCGCAACTCGGTAAAAAACATTTGGACGACCGACGAGCTTGATTTCTCAATCGACTATCAACACTTGCGGGACAAGTTATCTCCCGCCGAAGGTCACTTGGTGCGTCGTTTGGTGGCTTTTTTTGCAACGGCGGACAACATCGTGGCCCATAATTTGGTGCTCAATTTTTACAAACACGTCAATTCGCCAGAATATCGCATGTTTTTGGGGAAACAGCTTTTTGATGAGATGCTCCACGTAGAAACGTACTTGCTCTTGGTGGACAATTACATTCCGGACCCGGAAGAACGCCGTGAGGCGTTCCAGGCCTACCAAAACATTCCGTCAGTGAAGCTGAAGGCTGATTTCTGCTTTAAGTACATGGACTCCATCGATCATTTGGATAAGCTCAACACGCCGGACAAGCAAAAACAGTTCTTGGAGAACCTCATTTGTTTTGCGGCATGTATTGAGGGGCTTTTCTTTTTTGGATCGTTTGCCTACGTGTATTTCTTGCGCAGTAAAGGACTTTTGCCTGCTTTAGCAACCGCAACCAACTGGGTATTCCGCGACGAAAGTCTCCATATTGAAGGCGCCATGGGCGTGATCGCAGAACTCCGTAAAGAGGCGCCAGATCTTTTTGATGCGCAACTCGAGACTCGTGTCCAAGAGATGATCGAAGAAGCGATCCAGGTCGAAATGGCGTTTTGTAACGAC
>JAIXVT010000244.1 GCA_027482725.1 Pseudomonadota bacterium
CGTGGGTTTGGTATTGATGTTTAAATGGGCGGGAAATCAGGCTTACCAGCCCCTGACTCATGGTTCAATGAACTCCGAAGACTCTGGTAATGTCATGCGCCTTCTCCGAGAAAAAAAAATCCCATTTCAAGTCGATCCCCAGGGCAAGAGTGTTTTGGTTCCACCCGAATATCTTCACGATTTACGATTGGAGCTTGCAATGCAGGGAATGCCCCAGAGTTCTGGAGTGGGCTACGAGCTTTTTGATAAGCAAGCGTTTGGGACAACGAATTTTCTAAATAAGGTAAATCAAAAAAGGGCCCTTGAGGGCGAGTTAATGCGGTCCATCAACACGATTAAAGGAGTGAAGAGATCGCGCGTTCACCTTGCTATTCCGGAAAAGTCTGCTTTTGTCGAGGACCAAAAGAAGCCAACAGCCTCTGTGGTGTTGGATCTCGAACCGGGAATGCTTTTGAACGAAAAACAAATATTCGGTATTGGTAATTTGGTGGCACGTGCCGTAGAGGGTTTAGATACCTCCGATGTGATGATAGTGGATTCCCTTGGAAAGGCACTAACAAAGGGAAATCGGGATTCTCTTGTTGCTCTAACTGCCGAGCAATCCGAAATAAAGCGTAAAATTGAGGACGATGCGGCTCAGCGTATTGAGGATATTTTGGGACGTGTCGTCGGAGCGGGACGCGTGCGAGCCATGGTGACCGTCGATTTGGATTTTTCGAATGTATCCGAATCGCAGACGATTCTTGATCAGGACGGAGCCACTGTAAAATCGACTCAAAAGTCGTCCGAAACCGCTCAGCAAAATCGTGGTCCAGCGCAAGGCACGGTAGGGGCGGTGCCGAATACCCCCGGAGAAAATGTACAAACAGGGGCAGGCGGTTTGGGTTCTCGTACGGCTCAAAACAACGAGGTAATTAATTACGAAATTCCAAAAACGACGAGAACAACTCGTAAATCGGTAGGAGATATAAAGAAGTTATCGGTGGCAGTAGTTATCGACGACAAAAGGGTCACAACGCAAGACACCGACGGTAAATCGGTCACCAAGTCAGAACCGTGGTCTTCTGAAAAAATTAAAGAATTTGAGCAGATTGTAGCGGGATCATTAGCAATTGATAAAAAGCGAGGAGATACGCTCGACATTAAAACAATGACGTTTGCTCAAGAAGATTTTGAAGAGGCTCAAAAGATTTTAGATCAGGCCAATTGGAGAGGGTATATTCAAAGTTTAATTGTTTACGGAATAATGGGGGTTATTGTCCTTTTATTCTTCTTCTTCGTGGTCCGTCCTTACATTCGTTGGATTACAGAGAACACCACCGAGAGTGTTGACACTTTCCTTCCGCAAACCATTGAAGAGCTTGAAAAAATACAAAAAAGTTCGACGATGGCTCAGTTGGATGAAGTCGTTCCCGAAATTCCAGATCGTATAGATCCCGAACGTGTTGAGGGAGAGATGATCCGGGAAAAAATTGTAACCATGATTGATTCAAACCCACACAAAGCATCGTTAATTGTTAAAGAGTGGCTATCTCAGTCCCGTCCCGGTGCGGCGGGAGGAGACGCAAAACCCGCTGAGAAAGCCAAAACCGCGTAAAAGGGGATATTTATGCAAGTTCCAGGGAGCTATGACGATTTATCCGGAGTCGAACGGTGTGCCATTTTGCTCAATGTATTGGGTAACAGGGTGACGTCTGAGGTCTTTAAAAATCTAAAGGATAATGACGTTAAGCGCCTGGTAAACGTGATGGGTTCAATTACCAAAGTGCCTATACCTGTCGTTAAGGATGTACTCGATCACTTCTATGCAGAAATATCCGAAGAAGAGACCCTGATTTTTGGTCACGCTACAGGGAAGGATTTCATCTTGGAAACTCTGGGCGAAGAACGGGCGAAAACGGTTCTTGGACAGCTTGCCGTTGTCGAAGGTGGTCGTGGTCTTGAGGCATTAGAATTGGTAGACCCAAGGACTTTGGCTAACTTTTTAGTAAACGAACATCCCCAGACCGTGGCCGTTGTTCTTGCTCATTTGAGTTCAGATAAAAAATGTGAGGTTCTTAAAAAGCTACCCGAACCCGTTCAAACCGAGGTTGTTCTTAGAATTGCGAATCTAGACTTTATTTCACCTTCACTCTTGGCACAAGTGGACGAGATTCTTAAGCAGGAATTAGCCACCTTGGGTTCAATAGACACCCAACAATTGGGAGGGGTACCCCCCATCGCAGAAATGCTCAACATTATGGATAAGAACACAGAGCAAGGGATCATGGCTCGTGTCGAGGAACGTGACCCGCAGTTGGCCGAAGATATTCGCCGATTGATGTTTGTGTTTGAGGACATTATTTATATCGATGATCGTGGGATGCAAACCTTACTTAAAGAAGTACCTAACGATAAACTTGTTGTTGCTCTCAAGACGGCTCCTGATGACATTAAGGATAAGATTTTCAAGAACATCTCAAAAAGAGCTGCCGATCTTTTAAAAGAGGATCTACAAGCTGCACCGCCTGTTCGCCTATCTGACGTAGAGTCTGCACAACAAGAGATCGTAAACGCAGCCAAACGTCTTGAGGCAGAGGGTAAAATCATCATTTCTCGTGGGGGCGGAGCCGAAGACGCTCTCGTTTAATCGATGGATGATGATGCAGAGATTAAGCGATTTACTCCTAAATCACTCGAAAAGCCCGAAGGAATTAGAATTCAATCATTTAAACCTCGAGACTTTTCGTCTCGGGAGCCTACGGACTATTCGCAAGTAAAAGAAAAGTTTGGATCATTTGCCGTAACGGACAAGGACCTTAAAGAGCCGAAGTCCTCCCGATTTGAGCTTTATCCCGAAAGTAAAAAGCTGCTAGGTGTAGACCGTGAGGAACGAGGGCAAGTCCAAGAAGTGATTCGGCAGGAAGTGGAAGGACAGATTCAGGCATTAAAAGATAGTGCTTACCAAGAGGGGTTTTCCAAAGGATTGTCCGAAGGCCGGGAGCAGGGGCTTAATGAAATGAAGGCTGTTTATGAGCCAAAAATTGAACTGATCTCGGAAGCTTTGTTGTCCTTGGAGCAATCTAAGCAAAAGGTATTTGAATCCACGCGTTCAGCGCTGATTGAGCTTGTTTTTCAGATGACCAAACAAATTATTCTGAGAGAGATAAAACATGAGCCTGATTACGTCTCTAGACTTGTCTCCGAATTAGTGGAGCGTATGGGGATTAAGGAATCAGTTCGGGTCGTCATTCATCCGGAGCTTTTAGATCAAATTGAATCCATTAAAAGTAGTATTCGAGAGAGATTTTCAGAGTTAAAAAACATTCAAATTGAAGCTCGTTCCGATGTGCCACTTGGCGGATGTCGTATCGAATCAGAATGGAGTCGTGTCGATGCTACACTGGAGCATCAATTCCAAGCGATTGAATCAATACTAAAAGAAAACAGCTCTTTATCAACTGTTCAGCCCGAGTGAATGCTATGGAAAATCATCTCGATTTTTTTAAGAGTCTGAGTCAAAAAGTACAACAGGCTCGTCTTTATGATGAGGCAGGAAAGATCACAAAAACATTAGGATTAGTTTATGAAGCTTACCTTCCTGGGGCGTCCGTGGGGTCCTTGGTAGAAATCACGGTCAATGAACGCACCGGACTAGCCTGTGATGCAGAGGTAATTGGTTTTAGAGACCAAAGGGTCTACTTGATGCCTCTTACAGAGGTGAGTGGAGTACACAAAGACTCTAGCGTACGAATAAAAAAGTTAGAGTATAAGATAAATTGTGGAGATTTTTTACTTGGTAGAGTGATTGATGCCCGGGGGGTTCCTATTGATGGCAAAGGCCCGCTTGTTTCCTCCGATTATCGGGGGAAATCGGAGGAGCGTAGTATTTTTTCAAAGCCCGCTGATCCCTTATCCAGAACTGTCATCCATGAGCCAATTGATCTCGGAGTTCGGGCAATTAATGCACTTCTAACGGCCGGAAAAGGGCAGCGATTGGGGATCATGGCCGGGTCAGGGGTGGGTAAGTCGGTTCTTTTGGGCATGATGGCCCGACAAACCTCGGCTGATGTCAATGTGATTACCTTAGTGGGAGAGCGCGGAAGAGAGGTTCGTGAGTTTATTGATCGTGACCTCGGAGAAGAGGGTCTTAAGCGCAGTGTTGTCATCGTTGCAACATCGGATACATCAACACTCATGCGCACAAAAGCCTGTCATGTTGGAGCAACCGTCGCGGAGTACTTTAGGGAATCGGGACGTGATGTTTTGCTCATGATGGATTCAGTGACTCGTTTTGCGATGGCGCAAAGAGAAATTGGTTTGTCTCTAGGAGAGCCACCAGCCCAGAAAGGATACACTCCGAGTGTTTTTGCCGCCTTGCCTAAGCTTTTAGAACGCGCAGGTATGGCAGAAAACGGTAAGAGTATCACCGCTCTCTATACGGTCCTTGTGGATGGTGATGATATGGACGAGCCTATTGCTGATTCGGTGAGGTCAATTTTGGACGGGCATATTGTTCTTTCTAGAAAACTCGCCCAAAAAAACCACTTTCCTGCCATTGATGTTTTAGCGAGCGCATCTCGGGTTATGCCTTCGGTCGTAGGCGAGGACCATATGGACATGGCTGGAAAAGTAAAAGAGTGGATGGCGGTGTACAAACAGGCCGAAGATCTGATCACTATTGGGGCTTATGCTCGCGGGTCTTCACCGAAGATTGATCAAGCCATAGCAGTTCAAGACCGTATACAAAACTTTCTGCGCCAAAAAATTTACGAGACCTCACGTTTTGATGAGGCATTTGCCGGTCTTCATTCCATTGTTCGGTCCGGTGAGGCACAACGCGCCTAGGAAAACGTTACCTTCTATAAAAATAAATAAATATTGTTTAAAAATAAAGAAGGATGAAGAAATTCAAGTTTTCTCTAGAAGCTGTCGAAAAAGTACGAATACAGAAAGAGCAAGACGCCCTGTCCGAGCTTGCTCGTGTACAAGCGGTATACCAACAAAAAATTAATGAGAAATCGGCGCTAGTTGAAAAAAAACGATTGGGTATGGAGCTATCTCGTTTGGTTTCTGGAAAACAAACCACTATAGAGGCTTATCGAATACAAGAACTGCACCTTCAGGGGCTCAATTTACAAATCTTAAGATCGGATCAGGCGATCGTTCGCACACGCAGATTTTTGGATCAAGCATTAAGAAATGTTATTAAATCGCGTCGTGAACTACGAATGATCGAAAAGTTAAAAGAAAAAGCTATCGAAGAATATAAACAAGAAAGATCTAAAAAAGACCAAAAAGATCTTGATGATCTCATATCAATGCGAGCACATCTCTCTGAATTCCTTACAGGAGAGGAGAGTGTGGAGTCATGAAATCAGTCTTGTTTTTCATTTTTTTGGGATTAGGTTTAGGAATCAGCGTGGGCTATGCCGATGATCCGAAATCCGAGGCAAAGCCCGTTTTGCCTGAAACAGGAAAAAAAGCTCCAAAATCTTCGTGCTTGGCATCAGAGGAAATCATCGCTGACCTACAAGCCCGTGAGCAGCTTATTAATGAAAGAGAATCTGCCCTAAAAGAAAAAGAGCAAGAAGTCTCTAAACAGGAAGAAGCCGTAAAAGAGGCTTTAGCAAGAATTGATCAAGAAAAAAATGCACTTATTGGAATTAAAGAAAAGTCCCGGGCAGATCGTGAGGAAAAAATAAACAAACTTATGGAGACTCTCGAAACCATGTCTCCAAAATCAGCAGCTGGAGTATTAGGGAACACCGATGAGGAGCTTGCAGTACTCGCCCTGACTCGTTTGCCTGCAGTAAAATCGGGTAAAATTCTAGGTCTTCTGGACCCTAAAAAATCATCGCAGCTTTCTGAACTCATGGCGTATGGAAACCGAAGAAGGGAGGGCAAGTCAGATGAATCTGTTAGCGAGCGGGCTCCCGCAAGTCAATCCAAGTAGCACTGTAGAAAAGCAGCCAATTAAACTTCTGACAGAGATATCTCCTGTTTCGGGGGGTGCCGAGTCTGTATTGGAGTCTGATTTTAAGGAAGAATTAGAAAAAAAGACGGCTGAGCAGATTGAGAACGGTTCATCTTTGTCTCCAATAGCTGCTCATATCGTCGATCAGGTTGGCGGAAAGGTTACATCAGTGTCCTCCCCCCTTGACTCAACTCAAAAAGTCGAGAAGAGCACTGAAGTTCACGAAAATTCACAAAAAAAGATCGAATTAGAAAAGAATTCTCCAGAAATTTCGCCTCAATAATCTAGGTTTGAAAAAAGTGCTGTTATGGCATCGGCACTTCAGAGTGTAGGTCAAACGAGTACAAATATTTCTTTGGGTAATCCCGGTAAAAAATCGGGAAACTCAACTGATGAGACCGTAAAGTCGATCCCTGTCAAACCAACGGAGAACTTACAGCGGGCGTCCAGTTATGGAAAAAATTCGTTAGTAGCGGCTGATTACATGGACGTCGGGCTAGATCCAAATCCAGAATCCTTGGTCGTTTCTGATCGCACGGATCCAATCGTTTCGAATTTTGGGGGAAAAGGCCAGGGTTCAATTTTAGCTTTAGGACCGGTTCCTGAAAATCTGAATAAGAAGGGCCTGGGAGCAGAGGTAATCTCAGTCCAAACGTTTTCTCATCCTCGCGGAGTTGATCCCTCTCAATCGGCACTTCCCAATCAGCGAGCACTTCCTAAAAAAGCACTTGATACGGAACAATTCTTAAATACCCGTGCTGCTTTGGATTCAAAGTATACTGCAATTCCTCTTGTTGGTGAAGCCACGGAGCGCCTTGCTCAAGACAGTAAGCCAAAAATTTCCAAAAAAGATGAAGATTCCTTAGATACGCGCCCCGGCTCATCTGTTCATTTAGATCCCGGTTTAGTTTCGACATCGGTAGGTTCGAAAAACAATAGTGGTGCTCCGATTCAGGGAAACATTGTACGTAATCAAGACTTCCGCCCTGTGCTAAATCCAGAGACCATTCAAAATTTAACTCAGTCTTTGGTGGGATTAAAAAATCAAAGTACCGGGGGTGAGATTAAAATTCGATTAAGGCCGGATCACCTCGGTGAAATTCAGTTGTTGATCAAAAATACGGGTTCAACGATTGATCTCCAGGTCAAAACAAGTTCAAGCGAAGCTAAAGCAATATTTGAGGACTCCGTTCATCAACTCAAGGAGCAACTCAACAAGCAAAATATTCAGTTATCCAAGGTTGATTTTTCTGGACTCATTCCGCAAGAGTCAGGATCGTCCCTAGGTATAACAACTTCAAATTCTGTTTCGTCTACCCAGGGTGTTCCGGATTCTGCTCAAAAGCCTCAAGACCCAGGATTGAGCAATAATTTAGATCAATCCGGAGCTCAGCAACGACAGGGTTTCGGTCAAGGGGATTCGTCCTCTCGTCAAGACCGTTGGGTGCGTGAGGATCGCTTAGATACCTCTGGGGTAAGATCTCCTGGTTTAGGGCGTTTAGCGATGAGTCCGTCCATGGCCCAACGCTCATCGGCAAGATCTACCGGATCCGGTCGCATTGACGTTGTTGTAGAATAGTCGGTAGGGGGTGTTTATGGATATTCAAGACAAGGCTCAGGCGCAGCGACAAGCTATGGAATCGCTTCAGGCTCGTTTTGGCGAGAAGCCCAAAGAGCAGCGTCAGGTAAAAAAGACCCTCGATAAAGACGATTTCATGAAAATTATGATTTCGGAAATGCGACATCAGGATCCAACAAAGCCAATGGACGCAGAGAAAATGTCTACGCAGATGGCTCAAGTAACTTCTGTTGAGCAAATGCAGAATATAGGAAAAGCGGTCGAACGCTTGTCCGAAAAGCATCAGACATCGGATAGGTTAGCGATGAGTGGATTGATCGGTAAACAGGTAACCGTGGATAAGGGACGATTTCAGCATATAAAAGGGGACTTTTCACCAATAAATTTTGATCTCCCCGAAGATGCGTCCAAGTTAAAGCTAAAAGTAATCGATGACGCAGGAGAGGTGGTTTTCTCAAAAGAAATCGAGCCCAGAAAAGCAGGTCCACAAGTATTTAACTGGGATGGCCTTCAGGAAAATGGGACTTACTCAAGATCGGGAACTTATGCTGTTCGCGTAGAAGCTGAAAACATTAAGGGATCAGCAATACCCATTGATCCCATGTCTAAAGAAACCATTGTTGGTGTTTCTTTTGAAGGTGGAGGAACGCACTTTCTTGTTGGTGATCAGAAAAATCCTCAAAAAGTTAATTTTAG
>JAIXVT010000142.1 GCA_027482725.1 Pseudomonadota bacterium
ATACGAGCGGAGCAAAAAGAGATTTTAGACGAGATGCACAAGCAAGCGCTGATTGACGTGATGTTGTGTCCGGAGAAGAGTTTGTTTGGAAAAGCGCTTGGATATTTTTTGAACCAGTTCCACGACTTTGTAAGGTTCACGGCGTCCCCCGACCTCCCGATCGACAACAACAGCCAAGAGCGGCAAATGCGTAATCCTGTGATTGGGAGAAAAACCTGGTACGGCACCCACTCGAAGCTGGGGGCAAAAACAGCGGCAGTGATGTTCTCGATTGTCGAGAGTTGCAAGCTGAACGGTATCCAAGCCACCGAGTATCTCACCGCCCAAGTAAAAGCCATTCACGACGGGCAAACTCCACTCACCCCAGCCCAATTCGCTACCACTCAAGCAACAAAATAAAATTCAATGCGGGGTAAGTCGACGATTTACCGAATTCACAGAGTTTTTAACAGATATTCAAATCCCGTTATCCAACAACCACGCTGAACGCTCGCTCCGGCATGCGGTATTGGGCCGTAAAAATTTTTACGGATCAAAAACCATTAACGGCGCAGATGTTGCCGCCGATCACTATACGATTATTGAGACCTGTAAGCTTTTGTCCCAAGACCCTGCCGAATACTACCGCTACCTTGTGAACACGTTGGCAAGTCAACAACCCGTTCTCTCACCCCTCCGGTTTGTGCGCAAAAACTGGCACAAAAAACAAACCAACCAAAATTAACTCCGACCGCCCCGTAAACTAAAAGTCAGGGAATGACGAGAACCGCGTTAACGCCCTGGGTACACTGGGCAAAAAATAAGCTACGCTCTAACCCAACGTTAGAAGGTAAAAACGCACTTTAGTAGCCGCACTGTGGCTTGGGCCTGTAGGGTGGTTAAACTCCTAAGATCAACGTTTGATTACAAGTCACAGAGGCAAACCAACAATGAGGGCCTTAGGCATGCGATTCGGGAATTAGCGGCAAAAAAGACCCGATGGGGAGTGGGCCGGATTCACTATCAGTTACGTCGGGATAACTTGGTAAAAAAGCAAATCGTCGACTTACCTAGCATTTTAAACCGTTAGTTATGGGTCTAGCCTGAGCGGGTGGCAGTTAAACCGATAAAAACACAGAGGCGCGAACTATTTATAAAAAAGCTTGGGCGATGCTCTATGCGAATGGGCGCAAGCTTTAGAGCGATCGTTCGGGAGGAAAAAGCAATTCAGTGGTTGTATATAGGTCAACTTAAAATCGGTATTACAACTGCAACAAACGCTCTTCATTGTAACTGCCAGACCTGTTTTTTGGCTTTTGTTTCTGTTGCTCAAGCGCTTCCACTATCGAAAGTGCAAGACTCTTGATCAATGGTACGCAGACGGAATTACCAAACTGTTTGTAAGCCTGGGTGTCCGATACTGCTATCCGAAACTCCTCAGGAAATCCCATCAAGCGTGCACACTCACGAGGCGTCAGGCGACGAGGATTTTTCCGGCCGTTCCTGATCAAAATCTCTGAACCATCCTTGTAATATCTGGCACTCAGAGTACGAGCAACATCGTTCGGACCAAAAAGTCCGAAGCCGAAACCATTTCCTTTTTCCCTGTGCTTTTGGGCATAGGCTTGCAGATAGTTCCAGAGCTTGTCGGACAGTGTGTATTTCGGATCTACTCTGTCTTCGAGTATGTCACCTAGTTTGTGGATTCCGGCTTTTGATGGTTCAGGAAATTTGAACGAATCCGGATTTGCGACTTTCTTGGGATCAAACCCGACGATGTAGATCCTTTCACGGTGCTGGGGAACCCAAGATCGTGCATCAATGATTTTACAATGAAGTCTGTAGCCCATTTCGGTGAGCGTATCTACGATCACCTTGAACGTGTTGCCCTTGTCGTGGGAACAGAGGTTCTTGACATTCTCCAAGAGAAACGCCGATGGCCTTTTGGCATCAATGATGCGACACACATCAAAAAACAACGTGCCTTGGGTTTTGTCTTTGAAGCCATGGTCTCTTCCAAGGCTGTTTTTCTTGCTGACTCCTGCAATTGAAAATGGCTGACAGGGAAAACCTCCAACCAGGATGTCGTGATCCGGGATTGAATTCTCGTCGATTTTTGTAATGTCTCCATGCGGAGTGTCACCGAAGTTGGACCTGTATGTGATTTGAGAGTACTTGTCCCACTCAGAGGAGAAAACACATTGTCCGCCCACTTGTTCGAAGCCGTATCGCATTCCGCCGATTCCCGCAAAAAGATCGATGAATTTGAACTTTGGTGTTCCTCGGAAGACAGGCAAGGCTCTTTGTTCCGGGGTGATGATGCTGCTTCTATTGGCTATGATATCACCGAGATACGCTTGAAGTGGAACGCCTTTTTCTTTAGCCTCTTTTTTTAGGGTTAAGTGGATTTCTTCCGGAATTCTTACGCCCAACAGATGCTCGTTCTGCTTATTTGATGCCATGGGAATTATTGTTAACATTTTATTCCGGTATGAAAAGTCATTTTTTTCCTCTTCTAAATAAGAGTTTTTTTGATCAAATAATGGCCCAATGCTACTTCCGACTTTCTTTCCCTGCATTCCCATATTGTTAAGAAGACTCCATCCCAGATTTCTCAGGCGAACTGCTGAGCGTCTATACTTGACGCTTTTGGCTCAGATTTTAAACTCCCAGAACCCCGTTCGTATTTTTGGAGGTTAATAATACTTGCAACTTTTGTGCCTATGCCAGAAACCCTCATTTGCGAAGATTGCTTTTGTATATTTTAGTAGTATACCCTCGGGTTTTTCGGAGAGCTTCCTGTCGTTGATCCCATAGCGGAAACCATGACAAAAAAAGGATTTTCATGATGATTATTTTAGGCTTCGTGTTTTTACCCTTAATCGCGGCCAAGAGTTTGCTCTCTTGTTTTCATAATAATGTGAGTCAAAAATGAACTATACACATGACTGAGCAGCTCAGGCAGCCTGCTCTAAAATCTGACTAAATGTTCTAAGAGAGGACTCATTATTGCGAAAATATACAAAACGAACCTCGACAATTATTTAGTACTTAACAATGGAATGCCCGTAGTGCGATCAAGCGCTGAAAAGATCTTTTAGCTTCCAGCTGAAATACAGAGAATCCAGATTTCGAAATCCGATTCTGAATTGACTCCTTCGCTTAGCCTTCTCTGTACCATTTTGAAGTTCGAGTTTAATCCCAGGATCATAGTAGATGTAGGATGCCATGCAAGCTTTAAGGAAAAGTGCGAAATCAGTCTTTTCGGCGAGGTAGATTTTATGACCGTACCGGTATAATACATCTGATTTTTCACTTTTTGACATCATCGAGGGGATATAGGCTGCCTGATTATGCTTCCTGTTCCAGTGCTCCATCAGTCCTGCATAGTCCCATTTGGCAGCGATATTTCCCATTCGGTCGAGCAGCACCAGTCCGCCGCTAACATCATCAATTTTTGTTTTGGCATGGTTGTATCCTTCAAGATTCAGCGTGAGTCCTGTTTTAGGATTTTTGA
>JAIXVT010000183.1 GCA_027482725.1 Pseudomonadota bacterium
CAGCCCAATCCGTACCGACTCGCTTTCCCGATTCAAATCCAAACGCGAGCAAAATGAAATATTAAAACAGGTCGAATCGGGCCAAATTGACATTTTGATCGGTACCCATCGTCTCCTTTCTAAAGACGTTAAATTTAACCGTTTGGGATTGCTTGCCATCGACGAAGAACACCGATTTGGCGTCGAGCACAAAGAAAAAAGAAAGGCGCTAAACGCGACCGCCCATACCCTAACCCTTACCGCCACGCCGATTCCACGGACACTCAATATGGCTCTTGCAGGAATCAAAGACATTAGCTTGATTAAATCTCCGCCGACCAACCGCCAAGCCATACGCACAACGGTGGCCGCCTATTCGGATGAAATCGTCCGATCCGCCATACAGGCCGAAATCGACCGCGGTGGGCAGATCTATGTCCTCCACAATCGCGTAGAAACCATTTCCAAAGAAGCTCAAAAATTACGGGAATTTTTTCCCAAGACCACCGTACGGATCGCTCACGGACAGATGCCCGAAAACGAAGTAGAAGACG
The DNA here is from genome assembly GCA_027482725.1 of Pseudomonadota bacterium. Taxonomy (GTDB): domain Bacteria; phylum Bdellovibrionota; class UBA1018; order UBA1018; family CAIMNF01; genus JAIXVT01. The sequence goes on from JAIXVT010000183.1 coordinate 534, forward strand.
TCATGTTGGATTTTTACCGGGGAAATACGCAAATCCTGGTGTGCACAACCCTGATTGAATCGGGGATTGATGTTCCTAACGCAGGAACCATCATCATTCACCGAGCCGATCAACTGGGACTTGCTCAACTGTATCAAATCCGTGGTCGCGTGGGGCGGAGCCACCGCAAATCCTATGCTTATCTGTTGGTCAGCGATACCGCGACACTGACCGACGACGCTCGCAAGCGCCTGGATGTGCTCCAACGTTTTGTGGATTTGGGGTCAGGGTTTCATGTGGCATCACACGATCTTGAGATCCGAGGCGGAGGAAACTTTGTGGGACCAGAGCAATCCGGGCATATCTCTGCGGTCGGGTTAGACCTGTTTATCGAAATGCTAGGGGAAGCCGTAGCAGAACTGAAAGGCGCTAAAAAAGCGCTTATTGACCCACACTTTGAGCCCGAACTCAAAACCCCCGTCATTTGCGATATTCCCGTTACTTTTATTGAGAGCGCGGATCACCGGTTGGCCCTTTACCGACGACTGAATTTTTGTAAAACCGAAAGCCAGCTGGATGACGCCTATCAGAACTTGCGGGATCGCCATGGCGAACTTCCCCAAGAACTCCAAAACTTTTTTGCACTTTTACGGATCAAACTATTGGCCAAAACAATAGGAATAGAGTCGGTTTCTGTAAAACAGGAGGGCATCACCCTGACCGCACTGGAGCATTCCCGGATTGATGGAACCCGAGCGCTGCACTTAGCTCAAGGCCCTAAAGACGTGCGCGACTCTCGGGTAAAACTATTGAACTCTCGCCAAATCTTTATCACCACACCCTTTAAGAATCTTTCTGAAACACGCTTAATACTTGATGAAATTCTGAATAAGCTCGTTATTCTGGATATATGAAAACTGTTCTCGTTGCGTTCCTCCTAGCGATCGGTGCATTTCACTCCCCACACGCATCTGCCGTCACTGAAGCGGCCACGGTGAATGGAAAAGTGATTTCCCAGGAACTTTTAAATTCCGTTTATTTAGATCAATACAAGGCGCTGGGCGCCGCAGCCGCCAGCAAAAAAGATTTGCTTGAAGAACTGATTCGCAGAGAGGCCACTTTTCAGGCCGCCAAACAAAGCAAAATCGAAGATGAGGCTACCGTTCAATTGCAAATTCAGACAGTGATCAACAATGCGTTCATAGAAAAATCACTCTCGTCCGAATTTGCAAAGCTCAGTGTAAACGACGATGAGGCCCGAGCGTTTTACGAAAAAAATCCGGAAATCCGCACAAGTCAAATTTTCATTTCGGTACAAAGCAACAACGCATCCGAGCTTCAACAAAAAGCCATTGGCCGCCTTAACCAAATCCTCAAGGACATTCGCACCCAGAAAATCACGTTTTCTGAGGCCGCACAGCGCTACTCGGAAGATGCGTCCGCCCGTAACGGAGGCGATCTGGGTTACCGCACCCGTGACTTTATCGAGCCCACCTTCTACGCGAACGCCGTTAAGTTGGGGCGAGTAGGGGAAATTTCGTCTCCCGTTGTAACTATTTATGGTGTGCATCTGATTCGTCTGACCGGTAAAAAAACTTGGCGTGAGACAGACCAAAACAAGGTTAAACGTCTTGTGATCGACGAAAAACGTCGCAAATTGATCGATTCTTTTGTAGCCGGGCTAAAAGACAAAGCAAAAGTTAAAATTTCTCTGTAACCGTACACCGAGCTAAAACTAGACCTTCATTCGTTTTCGTGACAAACCTGAACCATGGCAATGGAAACCCTCAAGAGAACTGCCACCGCGTTCAGGTTTGTTTTATTTTCGGGCTTGTCCCTCGCTCACGCGTGGGCGGGGCCCGGCGTTGTTGTGGATAGGATTGAATCCATTATTGGTAAAGACATTATTCTGAGGTCTGACATTGACCGCCTGAAAACAGAGGCCCCACTCAAGTCTAAAATTGATTTTTTATTCGCGTCCCATCCGCTTTCCAAAAACCCATCGCCCACCCGCCAAGAATTGCGAACTTATTTGGAAGGGGAGCGCTTGGCCCTCCAAAAATTTCCGGTATCTGATAGCGACGTCACCGCCGAAATCGAGTCCATTAAAAACCAACTTAAGATCGATACCCCAACCCTGAAAGCGGCGCTGGGACGGGAAGGCGTAAGCTTTGAGCAATACACCGAACTCATGCGTGCATCGCTGGCAAAGCGGCAGCTCCTGGATCGAGAAATCCGGAACAAAGTTAACTTTTCGGATCAAGACCTTTATTCCGAGTATTTGAAATCTAAAAAACCAGGCGAACGGTCTAAGGGGGACATCCACCTCCAAATTGTAAAGTTTGATAAAGCCGATTACAAAACACCCGCGTTAGCCAAGCAACAACTTCAAGAGGCCCTCAAACGAGACACTCCCTTTAATGAACTCGTCAAAGATCAAGGCACGGATTTGGGATTTCTATCCGTAGCTGATTTGAATCCGGCTTATGTCAAGGCATCTGAAGGATTGAAAAAGGATCAAATCAGCGGAATAAACGAAGATGCGACCGCTTTTTTTGTCGTGAAGCTCGTCGATCAAAAATCAGGTCAAGACTCCGCGTTTGAAAAAGAAAAAGACCGCATCCGTGCAAAGCTTGCAGAAGTCGAGTACCAGCGCCAGATTACATTTTGGATCGAACGGCAAATGGCACGCACCACCATCAGTCGTCCTGCGCCATGAACACTTCGGGGAAAATCATCATCAGCTTGGGGGACCCCGCGGGTATTGGCCCAGAAGTAACGCTAAAAGCTTTGCGGACATTGATCGGGAGAAAAAGACTATCACCCCATGATGACTCTGTGGTGATTTTGGGGAGTCTGGGAAAGATTAAAATTCCCGCGGACTTGAAAAAATGGGACTGGATTGCGCCTCCACACAAGCTCCAGCACGGGGGGGCGGTTTCCTTTTGGGCATTTCAATCCGCACTCCAATTCGCAGCCCAAAACCCAGCAGGTGCGGTGGTGGTGACGGGACCGATATCCAAAGAGCGCTGGGCACAAGCCGGGCACGCTTATCAGGGACACACCGATTTTTTGGGAAAATTTTTCGCGCTCAAACAACCACCTACCATGATGTTAGCCAACACTACGTTTCGTGTTGCCCTGACCACCGACCACATTCCGCTCAAAGACGTTTCCAGAAAACTAACGTCAAGCCTGCTGACCAAAACCATTACTGATGTCGCCGATTACGTTGCTCAGGAACGTAAGGGAAAGGGGGGGCCGCTCCGCATCGCGGTCTTGGGGCTAAATCCCCACGCCGGGGAGGCTGGGCTTTTAGGCTCCGAGGAGCAAAAAGTGATCCTGCCTGTCATTGAAGATCTCAACCAAAAGTTCAATCATAAAAATTTACCCGTGCTCTTGGAAGGCCCTATCTCGGCGGACAGCTTTTTCGCCCTTGAAAAGAAACGCCCCAAAACACAACGGTTTTCAGCGATTATTGCGCATTACCATGACCAAGGGCTGATCCCACTAAAGCTGGCTGGATTCTCACGCTCAATCAACATAACCTTAGGCTTACCGATCAAACGCGTATCTGTGGATCACGGCACAGGCTTTGGGATTGCGGGACAAAACAAAGCCGATCCCGGAAGCATGATCGAAGCGCTGTTGTGGGCAAAGGCCCAATTCAAGCGCTAAAAAAGAGACCCCACTCAATACAGGAGCACCCATGAGCGCCAATCCAAGCTTTAATCCGAATATTTTCCGTGAATACGACATCCGAGGAATCGCGGGGAAAGACTTATCCGCAGATTTTGCTTACCGTCTTGGACGGACCTATGCCGAATGGGCGTATGCAAAAAGTGGTCAACACGTCCTGACCATCGCGGTTGGACGTGACTGTCGGCTCACTTCGGACGACTATGCCGATGCATTGATTCGCGGCTTGCGCGAATCCGGGGTAAACGTCGTGATGATTGGTGTAGTACCGACTCCGGTGACTTACTTTTCTGTGTTTGAAATGGGTTTGGATGGCGCGATCATGATCACCGGATCGCATAATCCTGGGGACTATAACGGATTCAAAATCGGATTTAAAAAAGATACGTTGCACGGAGCGCAGATCCAAGAGCTGAAACATATTTTTGGAGCTGGAGAGTTTAAATCTCGGCCGCAAGGGACACTGACCGATCGCGATGTTGTGCCTGCTTATATCGAAACCATCAAAAAACAAATTCACGCCAAAAAGAAATTAAAAGTGGTGCTCGATGCCGGAAACGGTACTGCAAGCGATGTTGCTCCGCGTGTGTTCCAAGCGTTGGGCGCTGAAATCATCCCGCTTTATTGCACCATGGATGGGCGCTTTCCCAACCACCATCCCGACCCCACGGTTCCAAAAAATTTGCAGGTTTTAGTCAAAACCGTGAAAGAAACGGGCGCTGACTTTGGCGTGGGATACGACGGGGACTCCGACCGAATCGGCGCGGTAGACAACACCGGTCGCATCTTATTTGGCGACGAGTTGATGATGATTTTTGCGCGTGAAGTTTTAAAGACCAACCCAGGTTGCACCATCATCAGCGAAGTTAAATCATCCAACCGCTTGTACCAAGACATTGCCGCACGCGGCGGTAACCCGCTCATGTGGAAAACAGGACATTCGCTCATTAAATCAAAAATGAAAGAAACCGGCGCAAAACTGGCCGGAGAAATGTCTGGCCACATTTTCTTTGCCGACCGCTGGTTTGGGTTTGATGATGCGATCTACGCGTCGGCACGTCTTTATGAAATCATCGCTAACTTAGGCGCACCCGCAAGCCAACTGATCGCCGATCTTGCGCCGGTAGTGGCAACTCCAGAAATTCGCATCGACTGCCAGGATGAGAAAAAATTTACTCTCATTGAAACCGCAGCAAAAACGCTGTTAGATCCCGCCGGGACCAGCACAAC
>JAIXVT010000065.1 GCA_027482725.1 Pseudomonadota bacterium
GAAAGGACGAGTGCGATTCCAAAGAAAAATGGAGAAAACTTCATGCGTTTCATGGATCTATGCCTCACCCTAGTCTGAGCAAAACCTATGCCTAAGGATCCGTTTGTCTAGGGTGGAATCAGTCTAGCAAAAATCCTTTAAATAACAAGTGTTTAATAATAAGGGTGGCCAATTCGTGCCCATTTATGGGTAATTTTCCATGGAAAAACTTGACGCTCTGTACACCCGTCTAAAGCTTTGACAGCACAATCCCGAAACCCTTGATGATGGGTACCGATTCCCTGAGCCGCGATTTGCATACGATTTTGAATTCCTTTGTCGATCTTATTGAATGCGACGGAGGTTCCATCTATACGGTACAAAAACGCGAAGATGGTGCGGTGGTCTTGAACTTTCGAGCAATGGTGACCCGAAGTCTTGGGATTCATGCGGTTCCCGAAAAATTTAAAGATCTAATTTTTGAATTAAACGAAACCACTTCGGTGGGACGTGCAGGCGTCAACCGGAGTTATTACCGCGAAACTTTTGATGAACATCATCGTCCCGCCACCACCGATGAAATACTCAACTACACCACACAAAGTATTCTCTCGGGCCCAATTCTCAGTCAGACGGGCGAACTGGTGGGTGTGGTCCAGTTGATCAATAAAAAAAATCAGGACGGAAGTGAAGCGCTTGGGTTCACTGAAAAGGATCAGCGCCTGATTTCATCCGTTTCAGCACAGGCTGCATTAGCTATCGAGAACTCTCTTTTGGTCCAAGAACAACAGAATATATTGGATGGTTTTGTCCAGGCTTGCGTAACCGCGGTAGAGGCCCGAGACCCCGTCACGGCAGGTCACTCTTCCCGCGTTTGTGAGTTGACCTTAAACCTAGCGGAAGCCACTAATCGCGTGAACGAAGGCGCTTTGGCAAAATTGATTCTGAATCCCGCACAGATGCGCGAGCTTCGTTACGCCGCACTTTTACATGACATAGGAAAAATTTCTGTAAAAGAGTCCGTTCTTAACAAAGAAAAAAAGCTCTATTCTCATGAACTTGAGATCATCGAGATGCGCTTTAAAATGCTCAGAATGGCAATTCGACAAGAATATCAAGGAAATGAAATCGAAATTAAACGACGCTTGAAAGAGCTTGATCATGCTCTTGCATCAATTCAATCTGCCAATGAACCATCGGTTCTCCCGACCGAAATCTCTGAGAAGATTAAAGAACTTACCCGGTATCAAATTCAAGTCCCCGAAGAAACACCCGTTTGCGCGCTACATGACCATGAACACGATAAGCTTTGCGTAAAGCGTGGGTCGCTCACGAAAGATGAACGTGATGAAATCGAAAAACATGTCTCGTTCACTTACGAAATTTTGCGTATGGTTCCTTGGAGCAGGGGATTAGAGAATTTGCCCATGATCGCTTATCGGCATCATGAAAAACTGGATGGAACCGGGTACCCCGCGCGGGTAAAAGCCCCTGAGATTCCGATTCAAAGTCGAATGATTACCGTGTGCGATATCTTTGATGCCTTGACGGCGAAAGATCGTCCCTACAAAGCCGCAGTGCCCTTAGACCGAGCCCTGTTTATCTTAGAGGCGGAAGTCAAAGAAGGGAAGCTTGATGCCGATCTATTGAAGGTGTTTATAGAGTCTCGTGCCTATGAGCTGCCCTTTACTGTTGTACGCAAAAAAGCAGCATAAAGTCCAAACCGTCAAAAGACAGTCCGATTGGGATAAACTTAAATTCCCCGCATCCTCTTCCGATACTTAAATTGTGAAAGCTTCTGACAAGATTCAGAAAATCAAATTGCCCCTTCTGCTCGGGTTCGGACTCATTGTCCTTGCCGGAGTTTATTGGGGTGTGACTCAGCCAATAAAAAAAGAAATTTCAGATTCTTACTTTAGTCACACTGTCCAAAAAGAGGGAGGGGTAGCCCCAGCTCTTTTTGCCCATGTCCGGTACTTTTTTTTAAAGGTACATGAACTCGAATTGATTGATCGGGAGAATAAAGAGCTTACAAAAAAACTTGCTTTGGCCGAGCGTGAGCTTGAGGAACTTAAAGAGAAAGATTTCCATGCTCAAGCCAAAAAAGAAGAGGGAAACTCTCCCGAATCAGAAAAGACGATAGGCTACCAAGTTCCCAAACAGTTAGCGCCTCATCAGCTCTATGCTCTTGGTGTACATTATTTTGAAAAAAAAGAATTCGAAAAGTCAGCGGTCATTTTTTCGTTTTTGAATAACCTTCAAGAGGATCTCTCTTACCAGCGGAGCGAGGTCTATTTGATGACGACAATGTCTTGGTTTCATGTCCGGAATTACGAAAAATCCGAAAGTGCTTTGAAATCCGCATTAGAAAAATCGGAGTTAGGATCGAGTTTAGAGCGTAAAATTCGGCTATGGTCGGCGATTTTAAAGACAGCCCAGGGCCAAGTAAAACAAAGAGATCAGATACTCAATCAAATGATAGCGGAGTTTCCTCACGAAGAAGAGACCTCGTGGATTAATGGACAAGGCATAGAAAAATTAACGAGAGAGAAGTTGGCGCAAGATCTCAAAAACAGTGCTGAATCCAGGACTCCAGCAAGTCCTCCTCCCGGAGAAAAAGAAGATTCTGACGCTAGCATTGATCATCACGAGCCCAAGGAAGCGGGTCACCATGAAACCAAACACAACGAACATCACTAAGTGGGTTTTTTTGTTTCTTATGGCTCCAGAGTTGGCTTTTGCTGGAGAATGTTCCCGCTTTGTCAACGATTCGAAACAATTCCGCGGAATCCCTCCGTTAGGGCTGATCTATAAAACGGCAACCGCTGGTGACCGTTTGGATTGCGGTACGAGTATTACGACCGATCACGCTTCGATGGTGTTGAAATCCAAGTCGGGGGTAGAGGTTCGAATTGCGGCGCAATCTTTTGTAGAGTGGGAGAGTGCGGAAAAGATTAAGCTTTATCGCGGAAAAATTTTTGTTCGGGGTCCTGTCCGAAACCAGGAAGTCGTTATCGAGACACCCAATGCAAGAGTCCAATCTTTAGGTGGGGCTTTGTTGGTAGAGTATCTTCCGGATCAACAAAAGTCGTCGCTATCTTCTTTGAACCGTAGACAGTTGCTTGTGAATCGGTTTAACGAAGGTTTCCCAGTGCAAGTGTCCACCGGTTTTTTTTCTCAGGTTGCCTATCGATCGGAACGCGTGACTCCGACTCCGCCTGAATTGATCGCTGACGAATCTCTCCTGTCCGTGGTCCGTGGTCTTGAATTTCAAGATCAGGAGATTTTGGCTTTTCACGAAACAATCTTAAGTATTGCAAAAAAATCTCGTAAATCGACGATTCAAGATCTAGAGTCATGGCGATCGTTGGAGCGGGAGCGCGAGGCGGGAAGATCTTTAGCTTCTGCAACGGTGACCCCGAAGTTCAATCGAGCCTCGAATTCTGCTTTAGAACAAGAGAATCAAAAAGTGCTTGAAGACCTCGGTCGAAGACTGTGGGGCGACTATCGGATTACAGATCCTGGTTTGAGCAAGGAATCTGATAAGGAACCCAATAGTGAATTAAAGAAAGCCAAGCGCATCCCAGCTTCTGTAGGTCATTC
>JAIXVT010000248.1 GCA_027482725.1 Pseudomonadota bacterium
CAATCTTAGTCTTTGCTCAAAGTAAGCTCAATCAAATTGGACCTCAGTACTGGACCCAAAAACACGCCATCGAGAGTTTTAAAAAACAACTTGATTTTCTATGGTATAACCCGGGCCAAACCTATGTTCGCCCTATTCAAGCATTTGGAGGGCCGACGGTGGGGGGAGGGTTTACGGCCAATCGTAATATCGTTACCGGGACCTATTACGGCAATAACTCCCCGATTCAACTTGTGGACACTTTTGGCGTCGGCGTAAATCTGGGTGCATTTGTCGGGATATCTGGACTCCCTTTTGCAAATATCTCTACTTTGCCCCGAGTTACACTTAACCGTACTTACGTCCATGTGCGCCCTTTGGGTGAAATGAAAGATGCCCTTCAAAAAAATTGGGACAAGCTCGTGGTACCGCATTTTGCGTACCGCCTAACCCGGGGACTAAATCGCGAAAAGACAGATCACACTAAAAACAAAATCAAAGACGCACAACTGGACGCTGCGGTTTTTGACCTAAAAGTGGGAGAGTCTTTGATCATCAATGATTCGCTTGGAGTAGGAAATCAACTTCAAGCCACGGCACCCCTTGGGCTATTGATGGGATTACCCGTTCAGGGACTGTATCTTCAGGGAAGTGTCGGGCATGATTTAGAGCACCGGCTGATCAGTCGGACAACCATCAATCGTTTAGACGAAGGTTGGGAGATTCTGACCCAGTCGATGAATCAAGGTCACAATAAAGTATTCTATGATGTGCAGTTTTTTTTACGCTTACTCCGGCAAGCTTGGACCTGGCAGTATGGCCGCGCCGATAATCAACGGTACATGGTATCTAACGAACACCTCAAAGAGCGAGCGACACCCACAGCACGCGCCTTGTCCCAACTTATTCGGTGGAATGACGGGAGTGCGATTAACGATATTTTTGAACACACCGCAATTGCTCATGATGCTAAAAGTCGCGTAAAGCGCACGCATCTCGGGCCCTGGATTTTTAATCGCCGCGAGACCATGCACCAAGTTTCGGTAGAGGGGAAAGATTACGAAAAACGCACCGTGCTTCAGTCCAGGCTCACCCGAATTCAAGGTCGTGACTATATCGGGTTTTTTTCGTCTGTTTTGAGCCAGTTTTGGTCGCTTTTTAACGTATTTAAAGGCCGATCGCCGCAGACACTTCCGGATTCGGATCTTGGTCAAGGTTTGGTTCAAGTGTCCAGTCTTTTTGGAGGGCAAAGTCCAAGCTTGGGGGATTCCCCCGCAAACCAGTTTTTAGGTGTCGCCCGTACGGTATCTATTGATGGTCAAATGGAGATCTCTCCAGATCGTCCTCGTGAATCTTTTTTTACCATCAGCGAATCTATCCAGGGCTGGACGGTTACCAGAGACAAACTTTTGCGAATTCTCCACAGATTTCAAAACTCCGTTTTTGAATCCACGGGGCGCAGTGTGATTATTCATGACGAGGATTTTGCCTATACTAAACGGGTACAAGCCTATTCGATTCAGTGGAACCTGGTATTCCAAGATACGGCGTTAAAAAAACTTTTTAAGTTACTCGACAAAAGAAAGACCTCAGCGCAAGAGGCTTATTTGGCCTTGGTTCAATCCCTCCCTTATGACGAGTACTTTCAGTATTGCCAATCTGTGGGAGCAACCCCGGGAGTAAAAAAATCAAATGATGATCATCCTGAGGCCGATCATCCATCATCCTGGACCGAGACCACTCAAGGACAAAAAACACACATTGGCTGTGTAATGCCGTGGATGAAAAATATTCTAGATTTTAGACGTGTTTATGAGCATTATCCGGAGGCGTTTATCGACTCGCCTTTGGACCGCGACCAAGCCGCAGAAAGACTCAAAGCCATGACCCGATTTTTTGATGATAAAGACTCGCGTCGAGACATTAAACACCTCTTGGGTTTTGTCGGAAACTTTGGGGCTACTTTCCAAATTCAGGTTGCGGGTTTTAGAACTCACGACGAAGCCGGGGATACGACCTATTTTTCTCACCGCTACGGTGAAACCGATGATACCGAATCCCGAGGGCCGTTGGCACAAGTTGCAGAGTCCTCGATGATTTCGGTACAAGAGCTTGAGGCGAGGTACCTATCCGATGGGTTTTAATGTGAGGAATAGCCTGATACCAACTATTTTTATTTTGTTGACCTATTCTAACCCTGCGGTTTCAGAGCGATTAAAAATACCCCAGGCTTGGGGGATAAAGAACGAGGGTCAATCCTTTTGGATGGAGGGAAGCGACTATACCCAAACCGAAATTCAGGGAACTAGGGGGGAAGATATCGAATGGGCAGACCCGCAAGACGCTTTTAAGGACCGTACCCCTGTTGCGATACCCGTGGCGGTTATTGATACCGGTATCGATCTCAATCATCCTTTGTTGGGAGATCGAATTCTTTTGCCCAAAGGCGTGGAGTTAAATTTCACGCGACCGGGTACCGTACCCCAAGATACGCGCGGACACGGGACTCACGTGGCAGGTGTGATTGCTCAGGTTTCCGAGCATGCTAAAATTATCCCGATCAAATATTCAGATAACGGAGCTAATACTCCAATTATTACTTTAGGCGAAACGCCAAATTCTTCGTCGTTTGCCGATCACCGTACCATTCGTCGGGTCGTGCAAAGTATTCAAACCGCAATAGTCTCAGGGGCAAAAGTCATTTCGCTTTCGCTTGGGTGGCCACGGGGACTCGAATCTCCCGCGTTAGGTGATGTTTTAGATTTGGCAAAAAAATCGGGAGTTCTGGTGATCGCCGCGGCAGGAAATGATGCCACTCTAGCTGATGTTGCGCCTTGTAGTTATGCTTCGGTGATTTGTGTGGGAGCATACCGACCGGATGGAAAAACCGCGGGATTCTCGAATTTTGGGCCCTCGGTAGACCTTTATGCGCCAGGGTTTGGAATCGTCAGCACCTGGCCTACACATCGCAAACCGGTGCGGTGGTTTGAGGGAGCAGGTTTGGAGCGATTGTCGGGAACATCCATGGCCGCGCCTTTTGTCAGCGGGATTGCTGCTGAACTTTTGGCCTATGGTGTACCCCCGTTAGAGGTTCGCGCACGTATTCTCCAGAATACGCGATCAGGGAATAAAGTGAGTCTAAAGCGAGCGATGATTGATCCGTTGCGTCCTGAGTGGGAGCTTTCTGAAAAATTAATTCAAGATGTTGATGTCGTTCCCG
>JAIXVT010000002.1 GCA_027482725.1 Pseudomonadota bacterium
CCTTAAATCGTCAGGCGCAATGGAGTATACCGTGGTTGTTGCTGCAAACGCATCAGACCAGGCACCGCTCCAGTTTTTGGCGCCTTACACAGGTGTTACAATCGGTGAGTTTTTTCGCGATAACGGAATGCACGCATTGATCGTTTATGATGACTTAACCAAACAAGCGCAGGCGTACCGACAGTTGTCGTTGTTGTTGCGACGTCCTCCGGGGCGCGAAGCGTATCCCGGTGATGTGTTTTACCTTCATTCGCGTTTGCTTGAGCGCGCAGCAAAACTATCAGATAAAAAAGGTGCAGGATCACTAACCGCGCTTCCGATTATTGAAACCCAAGGTGGAGATGTGTCGGGATACATTCCTACCAACGTCATTTCAATCACAGACGGACAAATTTTTCTCGAAACCGATCTTTTCCACAGCGGCGTCCGCCCAGCCGTAAACGTGGGTTTATCTGTTTCGCGGGTAGGCGGGGCTGCTCAAACCAAGGCCATGAAGCAAGTCGCAGGAACCCTGCGGATTGATCTCGCTCAGTATCGGGAAAAAGCAGCGTTCGCACAGTTTGGTTCCGACTTGGATCCAGCAACGCAACGGCAGTTGGCACGGGGACAGCGGTTGGTGGAACTCCTCAAGCAAGCGCAGTATTCGCCGATCACTGTGGCTCATCAGGTGATTTCAATTTTTGCTGGGATTCATGGTTATTTGGACTCCATTCCATTAAACCGCATCAAAGAATTCGAAGAGAAATTTTTGGCCCACATTCAGAAAAATATTCCTGAGATTGTTTCTGAAATTGAAAAGGCTCAAAAGATTGATGATCCGATCAAAGCGAAGCTCGAAGAGGCGCTTAAATCGTTTGTGAAACAGTTTGGGTGATTTGTGCCAAATATTAAGGATCTTAAAAACCGAATCGGTTCGGTGAAAAACACGCAGCAAACGACCAAAGCCATGAAAATGGTTTCTGCTGCGAAACTCCGCCGTTCGCAAGATGCGATCGCGGCTCAGCGACCCTATGCAAACGAGATTAAGTCGTTGATGGCGGCACTCGCCACTTCGGATGATCATCACGTGAGCTTGGGTGTTGAACGCGAGCCAGTGACTTTGATTATTGCGATGAGTTCTGACCGAGGACTTTGCGGATCGTATAATTCTAGCGTGATCCGTGCCGCGATTAAAACGTATCAAGACGAAGTTCAAAAGGGCAGAAAAGCAAAGTTTGTTTTTGTGGGCAAAAAGGTTAACGAAGCGCTCAAGAGCCGCTTAGGAAAACAAGTTTCCGACGCCACAATTCATTTTGAAGAATTTGGTCAGCGTATTGCGTTCCGAAAAGCAAGCGAACTTGCGAAAGTTGCGCGCGCCGAGTTTGATGCTGGCCGCGTCGATCACGTGGTATTGGTTTATAACCAGTTTAAAAACGCGATCCTTCAGGTGATTCGGGTGGAAACCGTGCTTCCTGTGGCTGCACCTACGGACGAACGGGAGTCATCTTCGGATATCGGCGACAAGATGGTTATTGTGAAGCCCAATCGCGAGGAATTGCGGGCTCAGCTTGAGTCAAAATATTTTGTATCGCAGCTTTATAAAGCGTTGCTCGAATCCCAGGCCAGTGAGCACGGCGCGCGGATGTCGTCGATGGATAGCGCTACCCGAAATGCGGGCGAAATGATTCGAAAACTCACGCTTCAGTACAACAAACAACGTCAAGCCGCGATTACCAAAGAACTTTTGGAGATTATCGCGGGTAGCGAGTCTCAGAAAACAAGTTAATTCGACTTAAAAGAATAGAGGAACGTATGTCAGCACAATCAGGACAACAGAACATTGGAAAAATCCAACAGGTCATCGGACCCGTTGTGGATGTGGAATTCCCGTCAGGGAAAGTCCCGCCGATTTATCAGGCCTTGCGAGTGAGCAATAAAACCAACGGAGACACCGAGTGGAATCTTGTTCTCGAAGTTGCTCAGCACATGGGAGACAATCGCGTCCGCTGTATTGCGATGGATGCGACAGATGGATTGACCCGGGGCCAGCCGGCTTTGGACACGGGGAATCAGATTCAAGCTCCTGTGGGCCCCGAAACTTTGGGTCGGATCTTGAATGTTGTCGGTGATCCTGTAGATGAAGCGGGGCCAATTAAGCCTAAAAAGTATTTACCTATTCACCGAGCAGCCCCTAAGTTTGAAGACCAGAGCACGAAAGTCGAGCCGTTTTACACAGGGATTAAGGTGGTAGATTTGGTCGCTCCTTATGCTAAGGGCGGTAAAATTGGATTGTTTGGTGGCGCGGGCGTGGGAAAAACCGTTTTGATCATGGAGTTGATCAATAACATCGCGACGCAACACGGGGGATACTCTGTATTTGCCGGTGTGGGTGAGCGTACCCGCGAAGGCAACGACCTTTATATGGAGATGAAGGAGTCGGGAGTTATTAATAAAACCTGTCTGGTGTACGGACAGATGAACGAGCCGCCCGGAGCGCGGGCGCGAGTGGCGTTGACTGCGTTGACCATCGCCGAATATTTCCGTGACGAAGAGAACCAAGATGTTCTGTTGTTTGTGGACAATATTTTCCGATTCACCCAAGCCGGGTCCGAAGTGTCGGCGTTATTGGGGCGCATTCCTTCTGCGGTGGGTTATCAGCCCACGCTAGGAACGGAGATGGGGGAATTGCAAGAACGGATTACATCGACCAATAAGGGATCGATCACTTCAATTCAAGCGGTATATGTGCCCGCGGATGATTACACCGATCCGGCTCCTGCAACAACATTTGCCCATTTGGATGCGACAACAAACTTGTCTCGACCGATTGCGGAGATGGGGATTTTTCCAGCCGTGGACCCGTTGGCATCAACCTCGCGGGTGTTGGATCCCAAGGTTGTTGGCGAAGAACACTACCGTGTTGCGCGATTGGTGCAGTCGGTGCTCCAGCGGTATAAGGATCTTCAAGATATTATCGCGATCCTGGGTATGGACGAATTGTCAGAAGATGATAAAAAAGCCGTCGCGCGCGCCCGTAAGATTCAGCGTTTCTTGTCTCAACCCATGTTCGTTGCCGAACAGTTTACGGGCTTGAAAGGGAAGTTTGTTAAGATTGAGGACACGATTCGTGGATTCCGCGAGATCTGTGAAGGGAAACACGATGATCTTCCCGAGCAAGCCTTTTATATGGTGGGTACGATTGAGGAAGCTCGAGAAAAGGCAAAAACATTAGTCTAGGTCTTTGTGGGGCGTGCCCTCTTCTGGAGAGGATGGTCACGTCCCGCAAAAGTTTTCGGAAAATAGCGATAAGGTTCAGTTATGAGTGACTCGTTCAAGCTTAGTATTTTTTCACCGGTTCGAAAGCTCATCGAGGGTGAGTCTGTTCGGTCTTTGGTGCTTTTTTCTGTCGAGGGAGAAATAGAGATTCTCCCGGGTCACGCGGATATGGTGTCTTCATTAGACACCGGTTCATTTCTGGTCACCCCTGTTTCTGGTGAACCCGTACAAGGAGTGATTTCTTCCGGGTTTGTGCGCGTAGAGAATGGCGAAGTAAAAGTCTTGGCTGAAACGATCGAACTTGCCCAAGAGATAGACCTGAGTCGCGCCGCCAAAGCGCAAGCGCTTGCGGAAAAAATGCTGAGCGATGCGTCGTTGGATTCTGCTCAGTTCCGGAAGTACCAGCTTAAGTTGCAGCGGGCCATTATTCGGCAACGCATGCAGTAGCGCTTCCCCCCCCAACTGGCCGCACACCGTGTGCTTGATCGCTGAGAAAATTAGAAAAAGTCCCTTAAAGATCGAGGCCTTAGGTTGCTCCGCTCCTCTCTGTTCCCGTAAAAGTGGAGAAAAACCTGTTCAGCTAGCTCAAAAGCCCTGTGATTTCAATGATTTAAGGTGTTGCGCGCCGCTTCATTAGGAACACGCTGTGCTACCGCTTGGGGTGGTCACTGGATATCCATATCCCAATCCTGGGTGAATCTTGCCCACTCGCATAAACAGAGTTGAGTACTCACCAAAACTAAGTTCACATAAATAAGAGTGTTCTCCTTTTTAGCGGATGTGCCTCATCGCGCTGTGTTCCAGGTCACCAAGCTCTTTGTCATGGGCGGGGCGGGCTTTACCTTGGGCGTTGTCGCGCCAACTCCATCGCAATTCATTCATCACCTCGAGCAACTCCAGGTTTCCCCCGACGCTCCGGTTGTCCCGCAAGCTTTCCGCTGGATCGGTCAACTTGCGGAAATCCAGCCTCTCCCTGGGCCGGTCTCGGTCCGAAATCCGGACTGGGTCCCAGAATTGGAGTTTCAACCCTACGAATTGGGTCAGGAGCCACTCCCCCCGAAAATCGCGGGCACAAACCCCCCGGTCACGAGCCCCCATCCGTCCAATTTGGTCACGCCCTGGACTGCGCCCAAGGCATCAGATCCTCAGGTGATCTCCCAAGATTGGCTGGACAGACCGGACCCCCAAAGCGCTAAGGGTTGGATGAAAGAAACTTACGCGGACCAAAAGACTATAATTTCCTGGGCCGACGCTCGACGCCCGGAGTTGTCTTTTTTGGACCCCAATTCGTTGAGGCTTTTGGATCAAAACAACCAAACGGGGATGATTCTGGGTGAATTGCCTCCATCGATGTCTGCCCCTGTCCTAGCGGGACAACCGCAGAGGGCCCGAGAGTTTACTCATGAGGGCCGAAAATTTTTCTACTTTAGTCGCGTTGACTCTGGATACCAAGCCCTCCGGTTTCCGAATCAAGAACATGGACCACTGAAAATCGCTCCCTTGTTGATCCCTATAGAGTCCGGGGCAATCACCTGGGTGGACCTTTTTGATCCGCGTAAAAAGTCCTTAGAGGTGTATGTTCAAAAATCCGCGCCACTCGACCCGGATACCAAAAATCTCCAAATGTACTTGACCGCTGATTCCACACTTCGGGCCCAGACGCAGGGTGAAGGCGCGGCGATGTTTTCCCCAATGATCACGTTTGGAACTTATCCCGTTTGGATTGATGTCGAGTCTAAAACCGGCACCCGGCCTGGACCTCGGTATCGTTATGCGCTTTTTCCTGATGGCAGTGAACGCGTAGAGGCTGTGGTGTTTCAGTCCCCAGAAAAACTATTGCGTCGCGCGTTACAACACGTTGGCTCGGATTTGGACCGAACGGGCTTGGTTTTAGGAAGTCTGGATCCCAAACGATTGGACGGATTTAAGACCCATTTTTTTCCTCACACCAAAACCCAAGGGGTCCAGGATTACACGCTGACTTGGGATGGTCGGTTGAGTGGAACCGATCCGCTTGAAGGCGATAAACCCCGGTTCGTGTCTGTTACTGAGAAAAAAACAACACTTCAAACGCAGATCATCAACGAAAAAAGTGACGTAAGGCAGGTGTTTCTTACGCCGGTAAGTCCGGGGGTGATCGTCGTTGTTCAAGATTTCCAAATTTGATAAAATCCCGGAATGGCCGAAACCCCACAGTTCGAAACGTCCCTTCAGCGTTTAGAGTCGATTGTAAAAACCATCGAAACCGGAAATCTCCCGCTCGAGGAAAGCCTTACTCTTTTCCAAGAGGGGGTCGGTCTTGTCAAAACCTGTCAGGAGTTATTGGCCCGCGCCGAGCAAAAAGTAGAGCAATTGACCAAAGCATCGGCGGATTCCATCGAAACCAAGTCCCTTAAATAGCCCGTAAATGAAATTAAAAACGGGATCGGGTGTACCGTCCGAAAAATCGTCGTTAAAGCCCATTCGCCTAGATGTCCGCGTGGTGGATTTGGGCTTGGCACCGACGCGTACCAAGGCACAAGCGTTGATTATGGCCAACGAGATTTTGGTGAATGATGTGCCTCAAACCAAACCTGGCACTGTTGTTGCATTAAAAGATACGATTCGTCTCCGCTCACCGATCAAAACCTATGTTTCCCGGTCGGCACATAAACTTTTGGGTGCACTCGATCATTTTTCGGTCGACTTTATGGGGCGCATCGTTTTGGATGTCGGGGCTTCGACCGGGGGGTTTACGCAAGTGTGTTTGGAGCGTGGTGCAAAAAAAGTGTATGCCGTCGACGTTGGCACCCATCAGTTGGAATGGTCGCTAAGGAACGACTCGAGGGTGGTTAGCCTAGAGCAACACAACGCCCGGGAAATGACGTCCGAATGGTTTGCAGATCCCATTGAACGGGTGGTTATGGACGTATCGTTCATATCGGTACGACTGATTTTTCCCGCTATCTTGGCAAGTATCGCACCGGGAACCGAAGGAATTACGTTGTTTAAACCCCAGTTTGAACTGGGTCGCGAACATATCGGAAAAGGCGGCATCGTAAAAGATGAGGCTTTAGGTAGAATCAAATGCGAATCGTGGTGTGCAGAGCTTGAGTCTCAGTTTGGGGTTCAGGTGTTGGGAAGTGTTCCATCGGATTTGCGCGGAACAGATGGGAATTTAGAGCATTTAGTGTGTTGGAAATGGCCTGGGAAAACGCCAATCGGAAAAGACGGACTTAACAATGAAAAATTGGATTAAATACGGAATCTTGTTTGCAGTTGCTGGGGGTGTGATGGGCGGAGGCGCGGTTCTCTATGCCTATTCTTCGGTGAAACAAGAAGTTCCGGAGATCAAGCGTGCCGTGGACTACCGTCCTTTGGGAGTGACTCAGGTGTTATCCACTGCCGAAGGGGAATCTGACGTCATTGCCGAGTTTTATAAAGAGCGCCGTTATTTGACCCCCTATGATCAGATTCCTAAAAAATGTGTGCAGGCCTTTTTGTCCGCGGAAGACGCCTCATTTTTTGAGCACGAAGGAATTAATTTTTTATCCATTGCGCGTGCAGCTGTTGCGAATTTTCTAGCAGGGCAAGTGGTACAAGGGGGGAGTACGATCACGCAGCAAATCGCCAAGTCACTTTATCTTTCGCCCGATAGAAACATTATTCGGAAAATTAAAGAAACGTACATTGCCCTTCAGCTGGAAAAAAATCTGACCAAAGAAGAAATTTTATACCTTTATTTGAATCAGATTTATC
>JAIXVT010000087.1 GCA_027482725.1 Pseudomonadota bacterium
CCAAGGACTTATCCAGCATCGGGGATGGGAAGAGGTGTCAGAAACAACACTTATCCACATGATTTACGATACGCTTCCCACTTTGAAATCACATCAAGCCGTGGTCAACGTGATTCTGGATAAAATTTCATCTCAATCCCTAACAAGACCCCTAGGCCAGAAAGATCCAGAGCCATCGCAGGAAAACTAGACACTTGAGGAGAAGCAGGAAAGCTTACCCCGGCCTGGTAACGGTAATTTGCCTCAAGTTGAATTCCAAAATTTTTCCCAAGACCAAGGGTCAAGGGCAAGGTAAAAGTTGCAACCAATCCTCTCGCTCCATAATCCAAGGTCGTGCGAGTGGTTCCTGAAACAACAACGAATTGCTGCGAAGATAAAACCGAATATCCAAGATATGCTCCCAATCCCATCCGAAAATCTGCGTAATCTAAAACGTTCATCACCAATCCTAAAGAAATCGGCAACTGGAACTGCGAAAATTCATACCCATTGGTCTTGAGTCCGCCGATGTCCCCATCCACTCTTAAGGCCCAAAACCATGTGGGTGTCCACTTAAACTGAGCCTCTGCAGACAATGTGGTGATCGGATTAGCCTGACTGAGTTGAAGACGGGATTCAAAATCACCCCAAACCGGAGAGCGTATTCCACCTCTCACCAACAATCGACGACGTTCTTGCTTGTTTTCTTCGGGCAAACGATCAGTAGATTTTTCGACCGACGCGTGTTGAAACACCACGGGTTCAACTTCGGTGGACCTTATCCAGCCGGTGCGATCATCACTGATTCTCACCTTGAAAAAACCTTTGGTGGTGAGATTGCTCATTTCGATTTCGGCACCTTGGGGGAAGGTGTGAATCTCTAAACCCGAATCACTCGGCGTTGCAAAAACTTTTGCACCATTCACGCTGACTTTTGCGATCTGGGCGGCGTAAGCTCCAATATCAAAACATACGCCCGCCAAAAAAAACACCCTCAAAAAAAGCCTAAAAAACACCGTCCACTCGTGCATGAATCTCCCCCTCATTCAACCGAATTTTTATTTTTTCCCCAAGATCGACATCATCGACCGAACGTACCACTTTACCTTCAGGAGTGCGCACTATGGCGTACCCCCGCGTCAGAACCCCCAAGGGAGACAATAAATCCAACTTAACGGCAAGACTTTGAAACCTAAACTGAGTCGACTCGAGACGTCTCACCATTACCGAAAACAAATGAGCAGAAGCAAGCTTGAGTTCGGTCTTTTTATTCTCCAAGATCACTTCCGGGGACCTTAGCCGTCCGGACATCTCACTTAACTGCAAGCGATTGCGATTGAATTTGGAGCGTATTCCAAGGCTTAACCGCTCTGCCAGATCGTCTACGCGCTGTGCTTTTTCTTGTAGAACTTCTTTCGGAGTCCGCAACCTTGAGACCAGGTGCTCAAAATTTCGTTTCTTGAGTTGAACCTCTTTTGCGATAGCTTGTCGCAACCGCAAATTCAATTGGTGGGAACGCTCGTTCAACTGGACCCAATATTGGGTGATCAACTCTGCGCCTGCCGAAGGCGTAGGCGCCCGAACATCGGCAACAAAATCGGCAATTGTAAAATCGACTTCGTGCCCAACGGCAGAGACCACGGGAATCGTACTTTCCGCCAAGGTTCGCGCTAAAATCTCATTGTTAAACGCCCAAAGATCCTCTATCGATCCCCCCCCTCGGGTCAAAAGAATCACGTCCCCCAATTGATACTTATTAGCAACGCGAACAGCACGCACCAAATGTTCTGGAGCATCGGCCCCTTGCACCAAAGACGGAATCAACAGGACATCTACCCAGGGTGCCCGTCGTGCCAACACGGTCAGTACATCTTGAAACGCTGCGGCTTGCGTCGAAGTAATCACCACGATTTTGCGGGGATAGCGCGCGATTTCGCGTTTCCTTGCGCGATCAAATAATCCTTCCGACTCAAGTTTCTTTTTTAACTGCTCAAAGGCCAAGGTCAGCGCGCCGGCACCTAAAGGCTCAATGTGATCGATAATGATTTGATAGTTTCCACGTGCAGGATAAACTGTCACGTTGGCGCGACAGATCACTTCTAGCCCCTCTTTCAAATCAAACTTCACCGACGAGGTCCGTCGCCCCCATCCAAAAATAACCGCAGAAATTTGCGAGCCTTCATCTTTCAACGAAAAATAAACGTGCCCTGACGACGCCATTTTTAAGTTACTGATTTCGCCCCGAATCCAAACCTGTTCAAAGTTTCCCTCAAGGAGGGCTTTGATATTTTGTGTTAAATCACTGACCGAAATCACCTTGGGAGTCGTAGAAGTCTGAAATAAAGGAAGTTCATGATCACTCATCCCCATTAGGTTGACGGGAAGGTTTTAAACACGTCAAACAATTTCAAATGGCGAATCGACTGAAGCACCTGTTCATCGTCTCTAGGCTTTACTTCGATCGGTTCGCCCTCGGAGCCCATGCCATTGGCGGATCCTTGCGCCCTATCGTCTATGGATTTGGTTTCAAGATCTTGAACGCTATATTGGAGGCTGTTTTGAGTATTAATCAAATGGCCCTTCAAATCTTTTTCCCGAATATCAGCTTTCTTAATCCGTGCCTTGGCCAAAAGCTGTGGGTGATATTCGTCGAGAACCACATCCGGCACCACTCCTCTCTCTTGGATCGATATCCCGTTCGGGGTGTAGTACTTGGCGATCGTCAGCTTTAATCCTAACTCATTGCCAAGGTCCACTACCGATTGGACTGATCCTTTGCCAAAAGTCACATTGCCTAAAATCAATGCGCGCTTATGATCCTGAAGAGCGGCGGCAACAATTTCAGCCGCAGATGCCGTCTGAGGTCCGACCAGTACGGCAACACGAAAGTCTTTTCTGGCACGACCTTTTTTAGCGCGCCGAATTTCCGGTGGAGCCCCCCCTTCACGCCCTCGGGTAGACACCACTACGCCTTCATCAATAAATAAGGACGTTACCTCTACGGCCTGATCCAAAAGTCCACCCGCATTTTGTCGGAGATCCAACACCAACCCTTTGAGTTTCGATTTTTTCTCCAAATCCTTGATGGATTGTTCGATCTCTTTTGCTGCGGACTCACTAAACGTGGAAAGCTGAAGGTAGCCATATCCTTCTTCGATCATTTCTGCTTTTACGGGTTTCAGTCGAATCGTCTCTCGTTTCAAAGCGACGTCTTTAAACTGTGTCCAGTTTTTGCGATAAATCATCAAATGAAGCGTCGAGCCGAGATCTCCTCTCATCTTGGAAACACATTCTGACAACGATAAGCCCCTCGTCGATTCCTTATTTATTTTTACAATTCTATCGCCTGGCCTAATACCTGCACGCCAAGCCGGAGTGCCTTCAAAAGGTACGAGTATGGTGAGAATATCGTCCTTCATTCCTACCTCAATCCCAACGCCCCCATATTTACCCGAAGTATCAATCTTCATATCGCGGTACACATCTCCGCTCAGAAAATTAGAATGGGGATCCAAAGTATCCAACATTCCCTTGATCGCCCCCTGGATAAGTTTTTCGTGGGGAACCGCATCAACATAATTTTTTTCTACAA
>JAIXVT010000055.1 GCA_027482725.1 Pseudomonadota bacterium
GATCCGACGCGTGCTGCTGCATGCGGATGCGGTCACCCAGAATTGCTCCGCCCGAAAACGGGCTTGAGGGATCTACAGCAACAACGGCCACACGTTTACTTTGGGCACGCAAATGTTGGATCAAACGGTCCACCAAAGTAGATTTGCCCGCCCCCGGAGGTCCCGTAATACCCCAGACTTGGGCCCCGCCCGTGTGGGGATAAAGCTTTTCCACGAGCGTTTCGGCAACGGAACCCCGTGCTTCAATCTTGGAAATTAAACGCGCCAGAGCAGAAACCTGCCCGGCGCGCATGAGGTCAACAAGTTCTGCATCCTTCATGGCGAATCCTTATCGCCTAGGATTTTGGCTTGGGAAGAGCGTCCTTACAAGCCTGAGAAAACTTGGGATCACTTTGGTGTTCACCCAAACAACGCGCAATTTTGAGAGGCCCGCGGATAGATCCACAAAACGACTTGATTTCCGACAGGCATGCCTCACGAATTTCTTTTCGTTTTTGCTTAAATTCTTCGCGCTTTTCAGCTCGTTTTTCAACGATCTTGGCCTTTACCTCGGTGCGCTGGGTTGCACACGACGAACTTAAATCTTTTTCATTTTCTTTTAGGCACTGGGCAATTCGTCCTTCACCGGGCTGAACACCCTTACAAAACTTTTCAACATCAGGGCGACAAGAGCTGTGAAATTCTTTCATTAATGCGGGCTCGGCCGCAAAACCGGTGTTTACCGCAAACAATACCGTTAATAGAGATAGGGTCATGATGATAATTCTCCTTATGCTTAAAGCTTCTCAAGGATCGGGATGCCCGAAAAGGTTTCTGTGAGCACTTTCGTGCGTCGCTCGGGCGACAACCGGCAAAATTGTTCCAAAGCGTTGAAATCAGCGAAATCCTCCCGCCTCAAACGGGGGCGCCTTCGGTCAAAATCCGACCCGTGATAGAACGTCACTGACTGAGACGGATGCTCCCCCCGGCCCGATCGCCCCACACCTTGCACCCAATCCAAAAGATTCATCGGGGGCTCAAAAAAAATCACGCGCTCAATGCGGGGAAAATCCAGCCCCATACCAAAAGCAGAAGTAGCTAAGATCACGGCACCCTCGGGTAAGTTCGCGACTCGCCGCTCTTGAGCCCTGCGTTCCTCGAAAAACAAACCTGCATGATAAATCAAGGTCTCTCGTCCGAGCGACCTGACCATGCGCTCTAAACGGTGGGTTTGATCGCGAGTCGCACAAAACACCAAGGTAAGCCCTTGGGGATATCCTTGAATTTTTCTAGCCAACAGGTCGATCCGCAACACTGGCGGGCAATCTACCCACAGGTGTAACGATGCTTGAGGACTTAGAAAATAACCAAAGCCTTGGAGTGAGGGGAGACGTA
Source organism: Pseudomonadota bacterium (assembly GCA_027482725.1). Lineage (GTDB taxonomy): Bacteria > Bdellovibrionota > UBA1018 > UBA1018 > CAIMNF01 > JAIXVT01. The sequence continues at coordinate 1,375 of JAIXVT010000055.1, forward strand.
GCCGTAGAGACTGTTCCTGCGAGCGCGTTAAGGTAGCCGTAAGCCAAAGCGACCGAATTTTAGGTGCATGATCGAGAATTCTAAAAATTTCATTAAACTCAGGCCTAAAACTGCGCCCCCATTGCCAGACGGTATGAGCTTCGTCGACAACGAGGTATTCAGACCGAATCAGGTGGCTCTGCACTTGGGATTGCAGCAACGATTCAGGGTTTACGACCAAAACTTGGGCACGGTGGATGAGTTTTGGATCATCGCCCCTGCACCAAACGCCTATCCCAAATGCTTTTAACGAATCGGCCTGCTGACGAGCAAGCGCGGCAAGCGGAACCACGATCACGGCAATAGCTTTGGTTTTTTGTAACAATGTTTGAAAAATGAGCGATTTTCCCGCCCCGGTGGGCGCAATAATCAAAACGTGGGCGTGTAAGCTGATGGTATTTAACGCTTGGACCTGAAAGGGTTTAAGCTTAAACCGTAGGGGTTTTTGGGGATTCATTAGCCCCGCATTCCTGCGAAAAATGTGCCATTTCTGATCGTAAAACTCCTAAGGATTGACAAAAGCAACCCAATGCTTTATCAATAAAGTCAACTTAAAGGTTATCACGTATTAAAAAAATGAATTATGAAACCTAAAACGCTCAGCTCCCTACTCGCTCTCGCATTAACCCTTCCTGCTTGGGGTAACCCAGAAAAACCCATTCACTTTGGCAAGTGCCACAAAGAAATTAACCAAGCCATCAAGGAGCTAAGTTCAACGGAGTTCTCTCAATCTGGGGATGTTCAGCTCACAGAAAAAGACCGCACAAAAAGCTTGAAAGGGGAAATGTTTCTCCTAAGAGACCCGAATTTTAGCGCCTTTAAGATCTACCGAGAAAAAAACGGCGATGTATCCTCTTACGCGTTTGTTAGAAAGACCGAAGTCGGCACCTTTGAGAAGCATGCAATAAGGACGATCACTTTTAAGTTGATCGACTGGTATTTAACAGAATTCCATTTGAATTCGGACTGTAAGATTGATCACTTTGTGCAGAAAGTTTATCACCACACGTTTGATCTGAATGATGAGCCCACTCAAAAACTAAGAATCATCATGACTATTAGTAGGCCACTATGTGATGCTTACCGCGGTATTATCGAAACGGACAAACAAAAAGCGATTGATATCGCAACAATTCCTAGAAAATTTAGGAAATTTATCGGGAAACATAAAGGGGTTCACAACCCTATTCCACACGACACGCGCTTCCCTGTGTTCAACTGGCTGAATCCCGAGGCCCATTACCTTGAATCTTGTAGTGTCTTTTTTAGAGATCAAAATGATTCAAAAGGTCATCAGAGCCTGAATGGGATTCTAGGGGATATTAATCGGTTGAACGAAAGCCTCTATTGGATTCAAGAGCACAAAAAAAGACAAACAATTAAGACTTAACGCGCCTTTTCTGCGATTCCCCCCCCTGAGTCTTTCAATTCAATGAGGGGGTGTATCGCCGCCCAGTCAGCCCCGAAGTGAAGTCCCGCAAGCATACTCACGTTCACTTTATTCCATCCTGTCCAATAGGTATTTTTCATGAGGCGCGCTACAACGTCCCCGCGCGACGAGAGGAAAATACCTATTGGACAGGATGGAATGAAACTTACACGGTGAGTGATCTTGTGTGTCGCCGCCACAAGTAAACCACGCCGCCGATTGCGGCCATGATCACCTGAAAAAAAACGATCCAACTGAACACATCCGCGCCCAAGGGTGAGCCCACGCGCGAAAATAAATAAATAAACGCGGCGTGCCCGGTGCCTACTCCGGCAGGTAACACAGGGATGGCCGTAGCTAACATCCCGATAGGAACAATGGACGCTAACGTTCGGATCGGCAGCGGATCAGTAGAGATGACATGAAAAACCAAAAAAGCCACAAGCACCATCACCGCGTGAATGACTACCGATAAAGCCAACATCCCCCCAATCAAGCGCGGATGATTTTGGTATTCCCAAATACCGTGCAAGATGCGTCTAAATTTTTGCGGTACTCGATCCATCCAGCGCACGGGAACAAGAAAAAGCACTCCAAAAAAACCGAGACTCCCTACCAGTGCTAAAAAAACCGCCGACAATACCGCTGCGGGCAAATCTACTCCAAAGGCCGCACCCGCACCAATAATGGCCAAGCCCGCTACACCTAAAATGCGATCAAATAAAATAGATCCCATCAGGTGTCCGCGCCGGTCGGGGTACACCTTTCCTACTTCTAAGGCTTTGACCACATCACCGCTCACGGTACCCGGTAATGCGATATTAAAAAAAACGCCGATAAAATTTAATCTTAATGCCTGCAACAACCCGAGCTGAATGCCTTGGGCACGTACCAAGAGTGCCCATCGGAACGTCCCCAAAAAAGCGTTAAGCGTAATCAACCCAACACAAAGCCCTAAAATTTCTGGACGCGCCACAAGTGCACGCAAACCGTTTTCGGTTACCAATCCTTTTTCAAATAAAAAATAAAAAACAATGCCTACCACAAAAAACTTAAGCGCAAGTTTGATGCGATCGTTAAGGGGAATGCGATTGGGCGACGATGCGACAGAAATTTCCAAAGAGGGTTTGGTGTGTTGATTCATGATAAAGCGCGGATCCTTTGCCGGGATTCAGAATACCCAGCGTTTGGCCGGATGTCACTTTTTGCGAAACCAATTCATCGCCCATGTGCGGCTTGGTTTCGGGATGAAACTGAATTCCAAATATCGGGAGATCCGGGTGATAAAATGCTTGGATGGCGCAATCTTTGGAATGGGCGGCGTTAATCAATGGCGCGGGTAAAGTTTCAATTTCTTCAAAATGCGCGACATAGGAATAAAAAGTGCCCGAAAGCCCTTCAAGGATCGGGCACCCTGAATCGGAAACATGGATTTTCGCCCAACCGAATTCGGGCGCCGGGGACTTGCGGAGGTGATAAGGGAAACCCGTTTTTTTTGCGATAATCCGTGCCAAAATCTGATGGCCGTAACAAATACCTAAAATAGGAACACGAGCATCGATGGCGCGACTCAGATAGTCTTCGTGTTCAGGGATCCACGCTTCGCCTGTCTCCAAACACGACGTCGCCGAACCTGAAATCACAATGCCGTCGGGGAAATTCTTGGGGAGATCGTGATCGGGGGCGCGACGCACGACAACTTGTGCCCCAAAAGGGGCTGACGCGATCAGGTCCGCAACGATAGAGCGAGCCCCGAAGAATTGAACCTGACGACGGTTATCGATCACCAAAATGTTCATGGTTTAAGGATAGCCAATTTTACCACCAACCGAGATGGCCAAATTAATTAAATAAATTCAATTTAACATAGACTTTTCCGGTACAGTATACAAAAATAGGGTGTGCTTAAACTTCTAGGTCATTTAATTTTACTGTCCTGTTTCCCCGCTTATTCTGGCGAAATTTCAAAAAGCCTACTTTCGGCGATTCGCAATGCTTCCGTTCAGTTCAACGTCGAAGCTACCGTTGATTTTAGAGGCGAAGATTTTGATCCCAATGGCCCATGTCAGCCCGAGTTTGGAAACAAGAACATTATTGAAGTCGGCGACAACTACACCTTTAATGGAGCGGAGTTTATTTACCTCGCCACTCAATCGCCATTCCGCTTGCCCTCTCAGCATGTGCGTATTCATTTTAATTCTTGGGTGCATCAACCGATGAGCCTTTCCTTTAAATGTGATCTTTACAGGTTAATGCAAGCGCTTAATTTTACGCCAGGACGCTATTTAACGTTCCTTTCTGCGCACGCGCCCCTGACTCA
>JAIXVT010000136.1 GCA_027482725.1 Pseudomonadota bacterium
GAAATTAAAAATGAAGCGAGCTAGTTGGAATGTTGATTGCTTACGCGAAATTCTATTTTCTTAGAGTTTTGATGCGTTTCCCCTGCGGGCGCGGGAGGTCCCAAGTGCGACTAATTTGAGCTCCGCTCCCCTTCCTCCTGAATCTTTGTAATTCAACGAGGGGGTGTGTCGCCGCCCAGTCAGCCCCGAAGTGAATTGAAGCATTCAGGGACGGAAAAGAATGAATCGGGGGCAAAAGAAATCTCAGCGCGATCGCGTAATTTTTGCGCAAACATCGGGCGCGCGAAGTCTTTTCCGGCCACCCCATTTACTCCAATGCAAATTGAAACCCTCACGGAGGGTCAGATAAATGAAAGCTAAAACTATAAGTTTTTATCAAGATAAGAAAAAATCAAATACGCACGACGCAACTCAAGCTGCACCAAATGCGACCCCTCTCAGCTCTACTCTCAATCGCCGGCCCCCAGCATTTAACTCTGCTACTGAGCGATCTTTACCTGTTGCTTTCAATTCATTCCAAGTTTCAAAACGCAAAGGATACATAAGCACCGCCTCAATAGAGGAAGCATCAAATAGAGAGGCGTAAGCTAGCACTTGATGAATATCCGCTCGATGGGCTTGCTTGGCATCCTCTGTAAACTGTCGCCATCCCGTTTCATCCAGATCGACAAGATGAGCCTTATACTTAGCATCAACAATTTTTATGTGATCGCCGCGACTGACCACAAAGTCAGGAACAAGATGACCAAGTGATCGATGCGTTACATCTGACCAATACAGCGGAAAAACTGTCTCGTTCAAACGACCCACTTTCACGGTTGCTCCGACGTTTCTCGCCTCTTCCCTTACGATAGACTCCACATAATTCTCCCAAAGTTCCTCAAGCGGTATCTGCCAGGACAATCCGTCCTGCTCTTGTCCGCCACCCATTCCGCGCTCATCAACAACCCATGACAACGCTTCAATTCCGTGCCGGTGGATCTCTGTGGTGAGTCCTCCTGATCCAAGCATCCGATGAAGTCGCGTTGCTGTTGGACAATGAGGATTCACATCGAGTAGCTTTTCGATCAAACCTTGGGATAATAGAGCGAGACTCAAGGCAATCAAATCCCGAGCCCCCACCCGCAATAACTCTTTCTTAATGCTCTCAAGAGCCCATCGAATATAACTCCGAAGCTCTGGATCTGATCCCAAATCTGGATATTGGCAGGGCAATCGATGCCAACGCCCCTTAACCACCGATTCCTTCAGGTAGCTGTTCCATAAAATGCGGCCTCGGGGCATCCCAAGATCTTCTTGTTTAAGTCTGTACCCGCGCTTTATCGAATTTAACAATTGGGCAAGACGGGACAATACGGGCCCCGCAATAACCCAAGGTGGAATTTCTCGTCCACTCCCCGGAACCGCCGGTAAGGGTAAAAACTGAGGTGCGGCATGCCAACCAGTTTTAGACAAAATGTGGCCAACCCCGGCCCATCCAAATCTTGGTTTTACAATAAAGCCCGAACACACCTTACCCGTATGAGAGGACTTTAAAGGGATAGCCCCTGCTCTACTTCCAGGCCGCAACTGAAGAATGGGACCATTCTTATTTGCCGATAAAATCAACTCTGCACCCAACGCTCTCAGTGCGGTTTCATTGCCACGAATAAAGTTTTCAGCAAAAGACCCCCATCCCTGATCACGCTGAACAGGGATGAACTGACTCGGGTCTAGTGTGATGGGATGCCCATGATCCGTGGCGATATACAACCCTTTTTGAAGGGGTACAAAGTTAGGCCTCCAATTCAGCCTTGGAGGTTTAGTCCTAGTTTTTTGCGTTGCCATGAATCCTATCAAAAATAAGATCGCGGACCGCAAACAACTCGGAAGCGGCTGATCCGAGTAAGCCTTGTTTTAAGTACTCGTCGAGTAGAGGAATCAACTCATGTTTGAATCGACTTTTAAGCTCATCTTCATCTTTGGCTAAAAAATAGGCATGACCGGGAATAAGATCAAAACTATCATCATTTGCATATTCAACAAAAACATCGGCAATTTGGTCAAAGGTTTCCGTTGCTAGTGGTATGCCCTGTGCTTTTATCACTTCACGATCAGGTAGAATGCTTAGGAATGAAAACCGCCTTCGAATGGCAAGATCAAGACCTGAAGTACTTCGATCCGCGGTATTCATCGTGGCCAAGACATAAAGATGGTCTGGATAAATAAACGTAGCACTTCCCTCACTACTGTGCGGAAGCCTAATCTCTCGACGCTTTCCTTCACCGATTTCACCTGGCTCAAACAAATAAACCGCCTCACCCATGACTTTTCCTAAATCTGCTCGGTTGACCTCATCAATCGTAAGCAAATAAGGTCCCTGCTTAGACTCTTCACTCGCTTGTAAAAGCCAGCCTTTTTTTACATTAAACTTCAAACTCGAGCCACTAGGCTCGGGAGACAGTCCAATTATGAAATCCTCATAAGTTACTGCAGGGTGAAACTGAACGGTTGTTCCTTTACCCTTGAATAATTTTTTTGTGATTTCGTTTGCAAGCCTTGTTTTTCCTGTGCCTGGAGGTCCCTGGAGAATGACAAATCTTCGATTCATTAATAAGCGAAAAACATCCTCTGCATCAACAGCGGGAAAAATAAAATTTCTGAGCTCCGAGTGAAACTGTGAAAAATCCGTCTCGTGATTTTTCATCGGTTTCCAACCCCGTTCATAGGCATAAAGATCAAAAAAAGACTGGATGATTTTAGGTGCATTTTTTCCGCCGACCGGAATAAATGCGTTACAGTACATCTCTTTTCCGTAACGCTTGAAAACGTTTTCAAAACCTGGAAATCGATCTTGTATAGTTTTCGGAATCTCTTGAGTCAGCGCAGCGGGATCTTGCTTTGACCATACCTCAACACCAATACTCGAAAGATATTGCCTTAATGCCGCAATCCTACGCCTGTGGCCAGGGCGAGAAAGAATATTTTCATCTGGAGCAAGTCCTCGTGTTCCTACTCCAAGCCCAATCAAAGTACCGTGCTCACGAGAAGGAAACCATACCAAGCTTGTTCCGCCGTAAGGGCCCGAAGTTGGATTTTCCGGGTGAATAAGCCCAGCGTAGGGAACACCCTTTTCCCCGTCGTTGCCCAAGCCATAAGCATCGCGAGCTTGAAAATCTGTTTTATGCCTCGAGTGATATCTTGTACCAAACAACTCCAA
>JAIXVT010000147.1 GCA_027482725.1 Pseudomonadota bacterium
ACCTCCGAATCCCTCAGGAGCTTGATCTTGAGGGTGTGGCGGGATTATCTAATGAGATTCGGGGGAAACTTCTAAAGATTCTCCCGGAGACACTGGGGCAAGCTGCCCGGATTCAGGGCGTGACCCCCGCCGCGGTGGCGACGCTTATGATTGCTATCAAGAATCGCCGAGAGGCAATGCGATCACAGGTTGTTAGTAAATGGGGCGAAAAGGGTGATCCCCGTGTTTAGTTGGGACGAATTCTCTAGGGCCTTGAGTCGGTCCGGATTGGACATGAGTCCCGAGCAAGCCCACCGAGCTTTTCAGTTTTCCCAAGGGTTGTATCGGGCAAACGAGGTACAGAATCTTACGCGAATTACGGGGGCAGAGGGTTTTGTCGAGGGGCATCTCCGCGACGCAGCCGAGGGGATGAAGTTCATGAGATCTTCCTCCGGCCCAAGAGTGGACCTTGGCTCGGGTTCGGGCGTACCCGGGTTGCTGATCGCCGCACTTGAAGGACCAGACCACCCTAACAAGTGGGCTTTAGTGGAGTCCGAATTTCATAAGTCCGAGTATTTAGCCACCTCCGTAAAAGAGCTCGGATTAACTTCACGCGTGACCATTCACCATTCTCGGATCGAGTCAGTGGCGAATCAGTTGCCTCATGGCGCTAACTTTGTCGCCCGGGCCTTAGGCAAGATTGAAAAAATAAGTCAGTGGATTTCAGATTGTTCCACGTGGAACACGCTTGTTTTATTCAAGGGCCCGGGCTGGGATGATGAATGGCGCAATGCGTCAGAGCTGGGAATGGCCAAAAAAATGACGATTCATCGTGAGTACTCGTATGAATCTGCGGGAAAAAAGAGAGTACTCATTGAGATTGCCCCCAAAAAATAGATTTTTTTACTTGCTCACATGAATACTCTCTTTCAAACTAAGAGAGAAATCGGGTTGTGAGTGCGCCAATCCCACAAAATTTTTCCCGGTACTTGCCGCAACCACACACTGCACCAAGTATTGAGGCGAGCAGTAAGAAGAGGGGGCCCTAGCCCCCTTTTTTATTTTAATTTTGACGCCATAGACACTGAGTGCGATAAATCTTAAAAGCAACACCTCCGGGGGAGCAAAACGTGGGAAAAATCATCTCGGTAGCCAATCAAAAAGGCGGAGTTGGAAAAACAACAACAACGGTAAACTTGGCCGCATCTTTGTCTTTGGCCGATCAACGGGTCCTTGTCTTGGATTTCGATCCGCAAGGCAACGCATCTTCAGCCCTAGGGGCGTCGGTTCAGGGGGATGAAGAAACCCCGACAACCTATCAGGTCCTGATGGGAGAAGTGACGGCCGCCGCGGCGATCAGGAAAACTGAAATCGACCATCTCGATATCATTCCTGCGAATACTCACCTCACGGGGGCAGAAATAGAGCTCGTTGGTGCGTTTGCGCGTGAGGCCAAGTTAAAAAACGCACTCGCTGAGATCAAAGATAAATACGATTACATTTTTATAGACTGTCCTCCTACCCTGGGTTTGCTTACCGTGAACGCATTGAATGCATCCCAGTCGGTTTTAGTGCCCCTTCAAGCTGAGTTTTTTGCTCTTGAAGGCATTTCCCAGCTCATGACAACCGTAAAGCTTGTTCGAGAAAACCTGAACTCTGCACTTGAGATTGAGGGCGTTGTTCTCACTATGGTCAACCCCACCATAAAACTGACCCGAGAAATAGAAGGGGAAGTCCGGAATCACTTCGGTGAAAAGGTATTTAAGACCCACATTCCACGAAATATTAAGCTGAGCGAATGCACCTCTTTTGGTAAGCCGATTGTGCTTTATGATGTAAATTCAAAGGGTTGTATCGCTTACTTGGATTTAGCCCGAGAGTTTATGGCCCGAAACCGCAGGCCGGAACAAGACTTGAAAGGAAATACGTCGAATGAGCAAGCCAACGTCGAACACCCCCAGCTCTAAATCAGTACTAGGAAAGGGACTTGGGGCGTTATTTAATCCGACGACGGCAGCGCCCCCTGCGGGAGCCCAGGTCGCCGGGGCGACTCCGTCTGAACCCGTCAAAAAAGAAGTGCCCAAAGTTCAGACCGTGATCGCTGCGTCCGAGACCACTCCTGCCGTACCCGTGGCTACTCCTCGTGAGTACTCAGTGGTGGATAGCTCGGCTGCGCCGAAGGCATCAGGAGGCGGCGCACAAGAGGCGATTTCTCAGGCTGCCTCTGCATCTGGACCTGAAAAAAAAGATGTTTCAAGCACGACTTCGGGGCTCACCGTAGTTGCTGTGGAAGTGATCAAGCCCAACGAGTTCCAGCCAAGGCGGGACTTTGACCCTACTGAGCTTGAAGGGCTGTCCCAGTCGATCAAGGAAAACGGGATCATTCAACCGCTTGTCGTCCGGCGAGTAGGAGAGGGTTATGAACTCATTGCCGGGGAGCGCCGCCTGAGGGCCGCCAAGCTCGCTGGCCTGAAGACCGTTCCTGTAGTGATAAAAAAGACCACCAACAAAGAGTCCCTTGAGCTCGCGATTGTCGAAAACATACAGCGGGTGGATTTAAACTGTGTTGATGAGTCTTTAGGCTACTTTCGACTGATGGAGGAGTACGACCTTACTCAAGAGGATTTGGCAAAAAAAATGGGAAAGGATCGGGCGACCATTGCCAATTCGCTTCGGCTTCTCAAGCTGTCTGATTCTATTCTTGTTTATCTTAGAAAAGGGTCGCTTGGCGCGGGACATGCCAAGGCGCTCTTGGCAATCGAAGATTCGATTACGCGGGACAGGGTGGCGCGCCAGGCGGTCGAACAAGGTTGGAGTGTTCGGCAAATAGAAAAGACTGCGCAAGAAATTAAGCTGGCCAAGGGGCAGGCGCCAAGGAAAGCGGCCCCAATTGATCCTGAAATGGTGCGTTTAAATGCGGATCTCACACGAAAATTTATGGCTAAGGTCGAAATCAAAGGAGACCAGAACTCGGGAATGATCGCATTTCAGTACAAGACGCGTGCCGAGCTTGAGCGCCTATTTGAATCATTGATGACTGGGAAGCAATGATGGCCAAAAAGTTGATCGCACCCGAGGTTGTTGCAGGTGAGGTTTCGGGGGTCTTAGAGAGTCATGTGGTGTTTGAGGGAAATCTGGCGTTTTCAGGCACTTTTCATGTGAATGGGATGATCAAAGGGAAGGTCAGCACGCCCGATACGTTGATTATTGGTGAAACCGGTCGCGTAGACGGAGAAATATCAGCGGGAGTCGTTGTGATCTATGGCCGTGTGGAGGCTCGGGTTCATGCCCGCCATCGCGTTGAGGTGAAAAAGCCCGCGGTTTTCCGGGGTGAAATGATGACCCCATCCCTCCAGGTCGAAGAAGGCGTGATCTTTGAAGGTTCAAATCGAATGATTTAATTATTTTGAATTTATGGCTTAATTTTGTGAAAAACTTGCCATAAAACCGCCACCATGATACCCAAAAAGCTCAACCAAATAGAGGGCTTACCATCATGGCGGACATTCTCGATCAACTCGAGATTAACCAGACTCTTTACTTTCAGCTCGGCTTGTTTGTCGTTTTCTTTGTCGCGTTGAAGTTTGTGTACGTAAAACCATTTCAGCGATTGATCCTTCGCCGACAAAAAGTTTTGGCGCAAGTTTCTCCTGTTGGAGGCGGTCGTTTGGATCAAATCCAGGCTGAAATCGCCGAAGTCGAAGCTGCTATCGCAAAAATGAGCCGGGAAGCCCAGGCGGTGGCCGACCAAGACTTGCTTCAGGCCCGCAAAGAGTCAGAGTCTCAAATTGCGATGGCAAAAGAGTCCCTAAAAAAGGAAGCACAATCTCACTTGGCCAAGATTCAAGCCGATTCAGCAAAAGAGCAAAACGAACTTCGTGCGAACGTTGCTGTGCTTGCGGATCAGCTTGCCGAGCGCCTCATTCAAGTGGGGGCAAAATAATCATGTCATCCTTGTTTCTCCCCGCTTTGCACTTAGGGATTTTACTTACTTTTTTGTTCATCAAACTCGGACCGACGGTACGTCAAGCAGTGAAGGACCGGGCGAATCAATTTCGCAGCCAATGGGACCAGGCTCGCGCTCTCGATGTTGCTGTTCGGGAAAAAACGGCTCAGCTCGCACGCCTAAAGGCAGAACTGTCCGGTCTTGAGTCTAAACTCAAAGCGGAATGGTTTGAATATGCAAAGGCTCAGCGTGCTCAAATTCAGGCAGAAACGCAGAGGCAAATAAAACAAATCGAATCCGATGCTTCTCTTCAGTTGGCGGCGATGCAGCGGCGTGCCGGAGAAGACAT
>JAIXVT010000151.1 GCA_027482725.1 Pseudomonadota bacterium
ACCACTGAATTCAAACTGATCTTGAACTGGGGCGCCCGATAAGGTTTTTACGCGTTCTTTCAAATCTTTAATCAATTCGTTAAATGCTTGATCTCTACTGACCGATTCAATGGGGCTTCCCAAGGAGTCCTGACGAATACCGCTCATGGATTCAAAAATTTCATTACAACCAAAAATGACTCCCTGATCGTCGATTCCAAAAAAACCCGCTCCTGATACTTGAGCCAAGGCCGAAAACTGTTGTCCGTACAGACCCCAGTTGTTTTGTTGCACCACTGGGTCATTCCCCGAGCCCCCGCTTTGGTGGATCAACGCATTTACGTTGGACCAAAGCCCTTTGACATCGTCGATCTTAAATTCGTCGGTAACCCGAGAAATTTCACCACGAAGAACGGCATCGATATCGTCGTTCAATACCTGAAACGGTTTTAACGTCAAACGGATCAGCAACCAATACACCAAAAATCCCACCAGACCCGCAAAAACAAGCGTTGATCCCAAAATTACGCCCATTACCGAATCGCCGATGATATTTTTTGAAAAGTCCACCGCAACCACAGCTATGGCTTTGGTTTGGGGAGTAACCCGATCGGGGTCCACAACGGTAATAGGCTCAATCCAAACTGCGGTAAATTGCCCGGCACGACCCGATCCACGATCTACTTTTCGCGCTTTTAAACCTTGGGCAAACTCATGGGCAAAACGCCCCGCAAGTCCCGCTGTAAAAACCTGATTGATCCGCGATTGTGGTGCGATAACACCACCGTCCAAGTTGAGTATCGTAACAACGCCGACATCAGGGTCACGTTCAAAATGACTCAAATCAATAGAAGACTCGTTTTTTGCGGCAATAGCTGGCGCGTAGCGGTCCACGACTTCCCGAGACAAAGCACGAGCACGGGCCATTGCTTCACGACGCACACTCCCTTCGGCAATATCCATAATGGGAATCGCTGTTGCTGCGATACACACCAAAACCAAGATCAAAAGGGGGGCAATCCAAACCGATTTCAAATCCTGCCGCATGAGTTGCTTGTAGAACAGGGGCATGAATTTATGCTCGAATTCGAATACAAGTTTTTCGGGTAACGATTCGGGGGCAACTAGCGATTTTTTCTGATTTTCTGGAGCTGTATTCACGGAGACTGCGGAATGAATCGCACTTACTCCAGTAAATCCCGTTAGCGTGCCGTTGGAGAGTTCTGTTTTTGCCGGAACCGAACTTACGCGAGCAAGTTCTAAAATAAATGGTCCCACGCTGATCCTGTCGCCAACTTTGATCACACTTTTTTTCCGGAGCACCCCGTTCAAAAAAGTCCCGTTGGTACTCTGGTCATCCGTCAACGTGACGGTTTCTCCGAACACGGAAATTTTACAATGCTCTTTAGACACCTGTTCGGAAGTCAACACGACTTCGCAACTCTCACCCCGCCCTACGCGGTGATCCCCGTCATTCAGGATAAAACTTGCTCCGCGAGACGGCCCAGATACGATCACGAGTCGAAACATAGTCGCACTCCTCGCTCCAGCCCTAATCGAGTGGCTTGTCCCGCAGCAATTTCGATCACGTCCGTGGCTCCATCAGCAGAAAACGGTAAAATCTGCCAAGGTCGGGCTTCGTTTTCAATATGGACAATCTCCAAAACCGATCCAATACGCCTGCAAAAAACAATATCAATCGGAAACCGCATCCCCCACATGTGAACGCTTTTACAGCGCGGAAACCAGACGCCTTCTGTGGGATCAATCCCACTTTTCCCCAACAGTCCCACCAAACGCGACACAAAGGCATCGGCGCAACTGATCCGCTCTACCATCACTTGTCGATTATCTGTGCGGATGAGCTTATACGTTTTCATCACCCGCCCCCCAAAACTGCGGATAGCAAAAATGGGCCAAACATGATGGCCGCAATTGCCGGTAAAATTAGACAAAATGTCGGAATAAAAAGCTTCTGTACTGCGGTTGCTCCCGCTTTTTCTGCACGCACGAATCGGAGTGTGCGAATCTGATCCGATTGCTGTCGGAGCACTTTACCTATGGATGCACCCATTTGATCGGCGGACACCAACACAGCAACAAACGAATTGATCTCCTGCATGCCAAGACGCGTGGCCATTTGTCGGAGTGCCGTGGCCCGACTCGAGCCGACTTTTATTTCTTTTAAAACTTGTTCGAGTTCTTCGATGAGCGGACTTGGCGCGGCCTTTTCTACAACCTTTTGAATGGCACCAATAAAGTCCAACCCGGCTTCGGTGGATAGAGCCAAAAGATCCACCACGAAAGGGAGAGACTTCAACACCTGCTTTTGGCGATCTGCGATCCGCCCCCTGACCCACAGGTCCGGATAAAAAAAACCGACGACCGGTAGACACTCAATCACCCAAAGGTCGAGATCCATAAGCCCGGTGGCTTTTAAAAGCCCGCCGATGATGGGGAAAAAAACAACAAGAAGCGCTTTAAACGCGATGAATTCATCCGCATTGAGTTCGTCTTTGAGTCCGGCACTGATCAATTGACCTGAAATTTTTTCACGGTATTTGTTTAAATTCTTTCGCGAGCGGACGGCAGGAACGATGTAGGCCGAAAAAAAAGGTCGGGTGAGTTTCACCAATCCATTTGAAGCAGTCCGCCCCTCGATCTGTTTCAGATTCTCTTGGGCATTCATGGCTTCTTGCTCACCTAAAAGAAAATGAGAAATCATAAATACGGAAAGACCTACCAGCGCATAGCCGGCATACAATACGAACTCGCGATAATCACTTAAACTCAGGCTTAAGCCCATCCGCTTTAGGTTCCTCCGTATTCCTTTTCGGGTTTGTATGCTAGGCTTTGAGTTCTATGAAAAAGAGTCAAGCCACTACCGCCACTGTCAGTGTTTTTTTTCTTTTAGGATTTGCTCTCTCCGCTTTTGCAGCCGCCCCCACTGAAAACCATTACGTCATCACAGATGGAAAAGGCACCTGTGTCGAGACCTACTCAGAAAAGTTCGTGCCCGGGAATAAAGAGATCAAAGTGGAGTACCAAAGGAATATTTTTGCTCCCCATGCCAAGACAGAAACGATTGCAGGCTGGGCCCAGTCAGATACCTTGGCCCCCCTACGCTACAACTACCAAAGCAAAGAGGGAAACACCCAAGTGAGCATTGACGGGAGTTTGATTGAAAATGGAAAAGTTTTTTTAATCAAACACCGGATCAATGGGAAAAAACAAAAAGACCTGCGCGCGGAATTTGAGCCGGGTTTGTTTTTGTCGATTTACTTTCCGGTGTGGATTAAAAAACAATTTGAAAAGGGATTAACGGGAACCAAGCAGTTCCAGTATATTTTTGAAGACCAAGTCGTGGGCAATGTCCCGGTATACAAGGGAGATATTTTTCCGGTGGCTCCCGACGACTACGCCAAAAAAACAAAAACCAAAAAAATTCGGGTTACCCTCCAAGCGCAAAATGTCGTGAATTTTATCTGGATCAATGACCAAGCAACAATCGTCCGCTTTGAGGTGCCCTCGGGATCGGATGTTGAAACTGGAGCGCAACGCATCGTGGAGCGCGTAGAGTCCAAGGGTGAAAAAGAACAGCAGTGTAAAGCCAAGCTGGGTTTACCCACACCTTCAAAGTAAGCGTCGAAAAGGATTCTGCATTGATGAACCCTTTTTTTCACCGATGGAGCCTAACGTTATTTTTTTTTCTCGTGACGTACGGGCTTGCGGTTTTTTTTCCGTATTTCTTTGGTTTTGATCGCATTCAAGAACTACTGACCGAAGGGGGCACCGTTTATGGCCCGGAGGAGATTCGAAAAACTTTTTTTAAGTCTCCCCTCTCGGAAGGGTGGTCCGCGTTTTACCTCCCGCCTCCCGTAACTCTGGGCAAGGGATTGCCTTTTTTACCCCAACTTTTTGAGGCACTCTTAAAAACGCTAGGCGTGGCGCTGTCCTCTACCCTTCTTGCGCTGGGGATGGCCTGGGGATGGATCCGATCCCCCAAACTTTTATCTCTTTTCCAATGGATCGGAACGCTTCCCGCTTTGGTTTTTGGCCCATTGTTACTTTTGTTGATTTACGCCGTAAAACCCGGTTTATTGTTCTGGTCTTGGGTAAACGTAGTTGTTTATCTTGCGCTGCCCCTTTCGGTAAAGCTGGCCTTTTTTATCCAAAACCTGATTCGATCTCCCGAGCTCCAGGTATTGTATGCCGCAACCCTTTCTCGGGGATACTCTCCGCTCCAAGCGCAATACCATGCACAGCTCCGTGTCATTTTCCCAAGACTTGCTTCCTGGCTTGGTGGTCAAACGGCAAGTTTGATTTCGGGAAGTGCCTTTGGAGAATTGCTGTTTCATTATCCTGCTTTCGGTACTTTTTTTTGGCGCGCCTACATGACCCGAGAACTTCCCGTCTTGCAATGGTCTTTTTTTGTTTTGATGACGCTCATCCTTCTGATTCGTACTCCGACGGTGCGAGGTTAAGACCATGAACACTCGGTTTGAACACCACTACGCGCTAGGATACGACGCTTGGGGACAACCCGTCGCTGAGCTTTTATTCCGATCTTTAGGCAGCGCGCTGGGAGAATCCGCGTTCGCCGTAGGTGTGCTTTTTATTTTTTTTGTAGGTCTATTTTTTATCGGATTTTTTAAAGCCTCTCGGAGGCGCTTACTGCTAACCGCTACGCTTGAAGGGTTGGCCTTGCTTCCTGATCTTGTCTTGGTGATGACCCTAGGGGTTTTGCTCCCGCCGCATTTACTTATTCCTTTTTTTTCATTTGTTCAGGTTGTTCCCGGATTTTGGCGCCTTGCCGAGGGACAGCGGGAGTGGTTTTTAAACCAAGAGTTTAAACATTCAGCGGTTGCCTTAGGACAAACCGAATGGCGGCTGTATTTACAACACTTCCTCCCTACCCTGCTCCCGTCACTTGGATTTTTAGCAATTCGCAGTTGTTTTCGTTTAATGCTTTTGCAGGCCTATTTTGATTTTTTAGGAATCGGACCAGAGCTTGACCCCACATCGCTGGGACAACTGCTGTGGCAGGCCCGAGACTATTTACTTGAAGCACCTTGGATGATGATCCAAACCACGTTTGTCCTTTTGGCGATGGCCGTGGGTTTTGATAAGCTGGGAAAATGGCTGAAACAACGGTACAACGTGCGCATCGTATTCTCTCCCAAACTCTAGTCGCGGGATTTGCAGGCCCCACCCTTTCCCCAGAAAGCCGAGAAAATTTTTCGACTGCGCAAATTAAAAATTTTATTTTGTTTTCGATCAACAAAAACTATGAAAACAAACCGCAGCTGAGCGCTTTGTGCCAAGACTTAAAAACCTTAGGAACTCGTGAACGTCGCGTGCTGATTACCGTAGATCACGAGGGGGGACGGGTGCAACGGTTTAGAGAGGGATTTTTAAAACTCCCTCCTGCGCTTGAGCGCGGGAGAGGTCAACCGGACGAAACCGAAGCTTCATCCTTTGCGGCGAATAGCGAATTAAAAGAATGTGGGATTGATCTGAATTTTGCTCCCGTGTGTGACCTCAATACCAATCCAAGCAACCCGGTGATTGGAGACCGTAGCTTTGGCGGAACGGTAGACCAAGCCGTACCCCATATCGAGGCGTGGATCCGTGGGTCCAAGCGTGCCGGGATTTATACCTGTGCCAAACATTTTCCG
>JAIXVT010000220.1 GCA_027482725.1 Pseudomonadota bacterium
AATCGGACAAACACTTTCCGTGTTTGAGCTTTATCAAAAATACGGGGAAAATAATCCGGTTCACATCAATGCTCAGAAAAACACCGGGACGGTGATCCATGTCATGGGCGGAAATGGAACCCTGTCGTTTCTTGAATCTCAAGATACCCACTTTTCTGTCGAAGGTAGCGTGACATTTCAGAAAGAGAACATCGATGGCGGAACCCCACATATCCGTACCGATACCGAAAACCTCTCCATACCCGCAAACCACGAAACCGTAAAATTTCCCACAAAAAAAGGGACAGTTCTTCCCCAAGTCGGACAAACCCTAGATCGAATCGTCGAAGTAAAACATCAGTTTCAGGGCGACCCAGGATCCCTTCGATTTACGCAAAAAGGAAAGGTGCTCTTCGTCAATAAAGACGCAAGCACCATCACGATTGCATGGGACCAAGCAAAACCTCAAATTCCCAAAAACACACCAAGCCTGAGCTATTTGTTTAACGACGCTCGGGCCCAAATCAAGGGCAATCCCAGTCCAAGACTCACGGCCCCAATTCCAGAAAAACCCCTCAACACTCCAGGCGAAATCACCGCCGAAAACCTACGTCGCATCAATCCCGAAGCCGATGGTCCCCTCAAAACATTTGGAAAACCTTCGATTTCCAATCGGATCATTGAGGCGTGTCAGCCGGTCACCCAAAGCGCAGGGAACCTGATGACAAAACTGGGCCGATGGATCAAAACCGGTGCCCGCTGTGCTCCTTTGATCGGAACACTCCACGACTTTTTAGATCTTCAAGATCCCGACAATGATTTCATGCAAGGATTCCGAACGGATTTCACCGACGGGGCCCTCTTTAGAACGGATCGCATTCGCTGGAAACAAATGCCTACTATCGATCTGGCACCTTTTCCCTACGCACAGGTCATCGAATTCAAAACCACAAAGGGAAAATCGTACCTCAAAATCAAGCTCTGGAGCGAAAAACAGTACTCCAAAGACAACCCCCTGAAACCTTTCGGTGCAGGCAGAAGCGTCACCCTTACCCTGTACAGCGAGGGTGATGGATCTTATTGCCCTGAAAGTTAGGACATTTTTTCAAGGGCGCAAAGAGCCGCGTGTTACTGCAATAAATTGGACGCCAATTCACTGAGCTTCGATCGCTCCCCTTTATGGAACGTCACGTGCGCGGAGATCGACTGATCTTTAAAACGATCAATCAAATACACAAGGCCGTTGTTGGCGGAATCGACGTAGGGATTATCAATTTGAAACGAATCCCCGGTCAAAATGATTTTGGTCTCGTCTCCGGCACGCGTAATGATGGTTTTGATTTCATGCGGAGTTAAGTTCTGGGATTCATCGACAATCAGGTATTGATGTGGAATGGTGCGGCCACGGATATATGTCAAAGGCTCGATTTGGAGTAAACCTTGATTCATTAAATCCTGCGCGCCTTTGCCAGCACCACGGCGGGGATTGCGTGATGTCGCGCCAAACAAAAAGTCGATGTTGTCATAAATCGGTTGCATCCAAGGGTTAAGCTTTTCTTCAATTCCCCCCGGCAAAAATCCGATATCTTTACCCAAAGGAAACACCGGACGCGATACCAACAAGCGGTGATACACACCTTCGTCCACGGTTTTCACTAAGCCTGCCGCAATCGCAAACAAAGTTTTTCCGGTACCTGCTTTTCCGAGCAAGCTGACCAATTTGATCTCATCGTTCAACAAAGCATCAACAGCAAAAGCTTGCTCAGCATTTTTAGGAAACACTCCCCAAAGACCTTCAGCAGGTTTCACCAAAGGGACGATGGACTCAAGATCCCGGGAATATCTCCCCATCGCCGTATGCGTAGGATTGGCAATGTCTTTAAGAATCACGTACTCGTTGGCCAAAAGCGGATTTTTCGAATCCTTTTCGTGCTCGAACAAACGGTCGGTAACGGCAAGGCGTTTGTTCGCATAAAAATCGTCAACACATTTAGGTTCGACGTTAATCACCCTTGAACCCGCATAGAGCTGATCCGGTTGAACATTTGAAGGTTCGTAATCTTCAGCCTCTACACCCAAAGCGTCGGCCTTGATCCGCAGGTTGGCGTCTTTGGTCAGAATAATAATGGGTTTTCGAGGCTGTTCTTTTTTCATGGTCAAGCCCAGGGATAAAATCCTGTTGTCGGCTTTTTCCATCGTCAATTCTGAAGGCATCGGATAATCCGCACCCCCAAGCTCTACCGTAAGGATTCCCCCACCAGGAAGTTTAAACCCTTTACTCAGCTGTCCTTCCCGGCGCATCTCATCGATCAATCGCGTAAAGTGACGCGCATGACGACCATTTTCACCCATATCTCGCTTGAAGCGATCAATCTCTTCGATCACCGCAATCGGAATAACCACGTCGTTGGTGCCGAGTTTGTAAATCGCAAGCGGATCAAACAAAAGAACATTGGTATCGAGAATGAAGGTTTTTTTTGCAGATGCCATTGCGGTTACTTTCTATGATTCAAGTTGTTGTGCGGTTTCCATTACCCAAGGGAATCTCACTAGATGCTCCCCACAAAAAGTCGTACCATAAAGTCGCTCATGCCGAGGTTAAAAAGTTTTTTAGATGCGATAAAATCGGAATGCCCTCCCGGGGTTTGGGCTCAAGGTCTTACTCTATCCAAATCTTCCGCAATGAATTTAATTCAAGAAACCGCAGAAGAAATCAAAATACAATTTAAAGTTCCTGAAAAAATTCAAGCTCTCACCCTCACCCTTTGGCCAAATGATGATGATGCTCACTGCTCTTGTGGCAAAGATTTGCCCTGCGTTCATATTGTTGCTGTTGCAAATGCCTTTGCACGAGGAGACTTGAAAAAAGAAACCCGACCCACCGGAAAACGACTGCATTATCAGATTTTTGTGACTGGGGATCTTGGAGCGGACGTTCCTGCGCTTTCGAAAACCCTTTTTATCGAACGACAAATCACGAACGGCCGTCTAACTGCGTCAGATCTCTCTTCTGCTTTAGGTCAGTCTTTCGCAGGACGTCTGATCGACTTGATCTCTCGGGGAGATATTGTTTCCACCCCTGAGGACATGGGACTGGACGGTCTGTTTCAACGCCACGCAAAGATTCCCCTCAGTCATCTTTCTCCCTCTCATTACTCCTTACTGTCCCAAGTCCCGATATCTTTTGAATCACAATCCCTTACCGTGCGCTCTAGCCCCCATCCCACCCTTCTCCGACTGAGCTATAACAACCGGATACTGAATTGTTTTTGGGGAGGACCCATAGAATCTCCGGAACACCTTCAAATCACAGATATCCTCAACCATTGCGAACTTCGGCCCCCATCTCGGGCACCTAAAACGATTCAAGCCATAAAAAACCCTGAAGACATCTATCGATTTCTTCACGAAACATTACCCCTACTTTCACAAGAAGTTACGGTCCTTTGGGATAGCCCAGAACCCCGATTTATTCACGAAACTCCACAAGTAGCCCTTATTGTCGAGCCACTGAATCAAGACTGTTGTGCCATCACTCCTCGACTTGAAATCACATCTGCCGACACCGACCCCAGCGCGTGCGTCCTTCCCAGGCCCGAACTGCGAGCGGAACTCTCGCGCCGATTGCGCCAGGAGTTTTCTTTGGTTTTTGATCAGCCTGTTCAATTGAAATGGAATGAACTCACACCAACGTTAAAAAAGCTGGAATCGTTAGGAGAAAAACAATTCAAAACTCAGCTATCCGCCGCTGCACTCAGAGCCTTATCCCCTATTCCTGTTCAACTGTCCCTTGAAACGTCACCAACGGAAGGCCCTGTTCTCTCCGTGACCACACCCTCCCAAAATTTAGGAGAGCCTCGGTCGTGGAAACCGGTAGATCTGTCTCAAGGTTTGTTTGCCACAAAGACGGGGCAATGGGTGAAAACCCGGGTTCAAAACCCTGAGATTTTTGAGCGCCTCCAGTCTCTTTTGAATCAACCCAAACGAACACCCCCCGAAATGGTCTTGCTACGCCAATTCGCTCATCAAAGCGGGCTCCTCACTTCACCTGATTTTTTTTCCGAAATCCCATTTGATCCCGTTCCCGAGCACTGGGTAAAGGCAGAGCTACGCCCCTACCAAAAACAAGGGATTGAGTTCATCTCTTCGCACCGCAAGGTCGGAACCGGTGCCCTGCTTGCCGATGACATGGGACTAGGAAAAACATTACAAACCCTGGCAACCCTTCGGGGGAATTCGCTCATTGTTGCGCCCAAATCACTCCTCGAAAACTGGTTGAATGAATCGTTAAAGTTTCGGCCGGATTTAAAGCCGGTTTTACTTTTGGGTCAGGAGAGTTTTTTCTCTGCGCCGACGCCCCGGCTTGGACCTGATGAAATCGGAATCACTTCTTACGGCTTGATCCGGAGTCGTTCCGATTTCTTTTGCCGCCTTGATCTTGAGGCCTTGGTTCTTGACGAGGCCCACACCCTCCGCAACCAAAACACCCTGATATTCGACGCCATCGCGCGCATACGGACACGATTCCACTTGGCGCTCACGGGTACTCCGATCCAAAACACGAGCAAAGATTTGTTTCATTTGTTTTCTCTCATCAATCCCGAACTTTTCTCTGACTTTGATGATTTTTTATCGCGTCCTAAAGACACTGAACCTTTTTTTCTCCGACGCACCAAAGCCCAGGTCCTGACTGATCTTCCAGAAAAAACATGGCTTCAACACGATGTTGAACTTTCTGACGAGGAACGGGAGACCTACCAAGCCCTTTTGAAGATGGACCTTGCCAAAGAAATTGAATCAGATTCGGGACGAGGCTTGAGCCTCTTTGAAATGCTGCTTCGAGCACGACAAGCGTGTGTGTGTTTGCAGCAAATTCCAGGATTTGAGAACCTTCCCGCACCACACACCAAACTCATTGCTGCAAAAAATTTGATCGTGGACCTGATTTGCTCGGGTCACCGCATTTTAGTCTACAGTCAGTGGACAAAAGTTTTAGATCGTTTCGGGGCCCTTTTGACCGAGGAAGCGATGCCTTTCGTTCGCTTGGATGGAACAACACAAAATCGGGGGGAAATCGTTTCCCAATTTCAAGCGGGCAATACGCCTATTTTTTTACTTTCGCTCCACGCCGGGGGGGTTGGACTCAATCTCACGGCAGCGGATCATGTGGTTTTCCTAGACCCATGGTGGAATCCTGCCGTAGAGGCACAAGCCGAAGATCGCGCGCACAGGATTGGCCAAAAAAATCCTGTTATGATCCACCGATTTATTTCCAAAAATACCTTGGAAGCATCCGTTCAAGAACTTCACCGCCTCAAAAAAGAAGATGCTGCTCGTTTTTTGGGATAACTTTTCGGGATAACTCAGCGGGTTGAGTTCTTTCAGGGAAACTATTTATTTCCAAAATCGTCTTGATATAAAATCTCCGAATCATAGGGACGTGCAATATCGCGATCGTCCTTTATGAATAACGGAGTGCGCCCGATGTACTTGATGTAACGGTGTCGCTTGGGATCAAGCACCACAACAATTTCAGGAACAGCCATGGCGACGATAAAATTGGAGGGTTTCATGATGAGGGTGGCTTCTTTAGCGTCAGGGAGAATTTTTTCCCTAGAAAAAAACTTGAACCCTACGGTGTCGAGAATTTCAGGCACACTAAACTTAAACTTTACTTCTTTTCCTGAAACAATCTCAGGCCATACGCTCCGCAAAAAAAGCTCCGCTGTGGGACCCGAAACAAACACTTCCGGGATAGAGATAGATTCGGTTTTTTTCTTGGGCAGATCAGCCTCTTTACAATCTGCAATCGGCTCCTGTTGGTAGGTGATTTTATCCTTACCAAATAGGACGTTAAGCCGGGCGCAAGCTTGAATCTGATCTATGGTTTGCTCGACCATTTTTCCGTTGATGATCGTGGCTTTCTCTCTCAAGACCGTTTTTTTATCTGCTGTGGCAATAA
>JAIXVT010000302.1 GCA_027482725.1 Pseudomonadota bacterium
TGGGGTTCTTGCTGCTGCTCCTTTTCGCTTCGCTCGTTCAATAGGTGTCATCTCTGGATTTGTAACATTCCCGATATACTGTCCTGCTTGATATTCTCCTACATCCGTTATATCAGTCCATTCTAATCCTTCGGCTTCCTCGCCCACCTGAACCCCCGCGAACTGCTGTTCTTCTACGACGGGGCGTTTGATGGATCGCGCTGCTAAATTACGACCATCAAAAATATTCGCATCACCAGCAACACGACGACTTAAGTCACGTTTTACATCTATATACGCGGCGGCGGCTGCTTGGCGGAACTCTTGTTGCGATGTTTCTAAAAGACCTAACTTGCGGTTGAGTTCGTTCTGTTTGGTTTCAGCCTGTTTTTCCTGTTCTTTAAACTTACGCTCGGTCTCTGCTGTAGACGCTGGTGCTTGTTGGACGATGACCGGTTGCGGTATGACTGCGGAGAGTGGTGATCGACCGATCACTTCTCCTTTCGGTGCTACACGTGCGCGAACGCTCTGCTGTGCCTGTGTCTGCTGCTGTGCCTGCTGTTGTGACACAGCGATATTGATGCTCGTGGGTGCGAGTTGTGCTGGTTGTCCGCCTCTCGCTCCGCCTCCTACCCTGACATCACTACCGCCTAGATATTTTAGAAGTGCTTGAACCGAGCGGGGGAGTGGCTGCGGTTTGCGTGGTGCTTTAGTCTTCTTTGCCTTTTTGGATTTCGTCGGCTTCGCCATAATAATAAATTATATCCCTATAATATATATACACTATACAGATTATTAATATGCCGATACATTTAAAAAAAGTATCTAAATATGTTAATAAACTAATCAAAGGTAAGAAGGGTTATGATTTCCCTGACTATAACCTGACTGGAGAGAACTCATTCTTTTTTGGTCTGCTTTGTGGTGTCCGCGGTGCTGGGAAGACTAATAGCATGCTCCGTATTCTGGAGATTGAAAAAGATGCGCTGATGAAGGATAATAATATTGTTTATTGGATTTCGCCGACCCACGACAGCAAAGTTCAGGACTTCGCCGAGAGATTTCCAGACAACATCAAATTCTATGATGAACTGACGATTAAATCATTTAATTCAATCATAGACGAGATCCACGCTGCGATTCAGGAATGGAAGGAGACGAAGTTTATATTTGACTTGTTCGAGAGATATTTACATGATGAGACAAAGATGGACGAGGACGAGATGAATATCCTGATTGAAAGCGGGATACTGGAAGACAATACTGATGTGAAAGAGATGATACGAACATTTAACTTCCACCATCCACCACGTTCCACAATAGTCGTTGATGATAGTTTAGGTTCGCCACTTATTAGCAGCGGAAACAGCAAACAGGGTAGGGAATTTACCAAATGGGCTATACGCCACCGCCACGATTTCACAAATTTATTTTTGATAGTTCAGCACGCTAAAGCGTGTATGAAAGTGTTGAGGTCCAATAGCAATATGGTTCTGCTATTCCCATCCAAAGACCGCGGGACGATGATGTCGCTGTTTGATGAGTTCTCATCCCTCTTCGGTGGTAAGAAAGAGAATTTCGTGGAGTGCCTGAATATGCTGGACGACGAACCTGTCGGGTCGTTTATGATGATATGGTATGACCGGATGAAGTGGTTGCGTCTCGGCTTTGACCGAGAGATTTCATTTAAGGATGGTGAAATAGAATTGCCAAAGTTGGAATAATTAATATCTTTAGGAAGTATATACGATGCCAAAGCAAAAAGGAGACCTTTCGGAGAAGACGCTTGTTACATACCAGGCCGTTATTAATGGCATACGCCGAGAGATCGGTTTGCCCCGCGACGAAGATGACAACGGGAAGTGGATTGTTAGTAACTGGGTGAAAATCCTCAAAGTGATTGACGGGTCTGCGTCCGTTCATACCAAAAAGAACCGAGCGGCTGTATTGGCGGTGTGGTGCGACATGTTTGACCTGCCTGATAAATACGGCGAGCAGTTACAGTTAATAATGTCGGAATACGGGAACGAAGTGCACGACCAATACTCTACGAACAAAATGAGCGAGAAGCAGGAGGCCAACTGGCTTACGATTGAGGAACTCCGAGAGATTGCGAAGAAGTTGGAAATGAAGTTGCCCCGACTGATCGATACGTATTCCGAATATAAGCAATTGGTCTCTTATTTGGTGATTTTGATTCACCTTGATTACCCCCTGCGGAATGACCTCGCGTGTGCGAAAATCTACCTCGCGAAGGATATGCCAGATAAGCACGACCCCGATACGAATTATCTCTCGGTTGGCGATAAGAAGGTTACGCTCTACCTGAACGATTATAAAACGGAGAAGGAATATGGTCAGAAGATTATTGAGTTTAATGAGACTGTATCCCGAGAGATTATAAAATACTATCCAGTTATTAAACAGTTGTCTCCGAAGGGTTGGTTTATTCGCGATCGAGAAGACGATAATAGATGTATTACCCGAACTACCCTCACGAAGTGGATAAACGCCGCATTCGCCGACACGGGGAAGAAGGTCAGTACAACGCAGATTCGGCGTTCGGTCATCTCATCAGTTTATAAACCGCAGGAGGGAGAGCAGAAGAAGAAGGAGGACTTGGCATATGTCGCTGGGCATTCCACCCGGACGGCTGGGTCGGTATATGCCAAAATTGAAAAGAAGTGAAATTAATTCCATATTTAGGAAAATAATATGAAATTATAATCTCTCGGATATATATAAACGAACCATGGTAATATCTGCTGACGAGAAGAAGGTATTGTTGGAACGCCTCCAGAAGGCACGCGAGACGAAGGCCGCGAAGGCTGCCGCCACGAAAGCCGCGAAGGCGAAGGAGACACCCGCCGCTGTTAAAGAACCCGAACCGCCCGCACCCGCACCAGTTGCCGCACCCGCACCCGAACCCGCACCTGAACCTATGGAGAAGCCCGCACCTAGCGAACCGATTGATATTCCGCAGATTCCCGATCTCGTGGCTATGTCCCGTAAGAAGCCGGCGAAGAAGAAGAAGGTGGAAAGTAGCAGCGAGGACAGCGATGACAGCGACGCGGAATTGCCTCCGAAGAAGGGTAAGGGTAAGGGTAA
>JAIXVT010000038.1 GCA_027482725.1 Pseudomonadota bacterium
ATCAATTGGGGTTTCGTGGCAAACAAATCGGACAAGCACAAGTGTCACAGCTTCATTCTAATTTTATTGTGAATTTGGGCGGTGCACGTGCATCGGATGTGCTCAACCTCATTACAGAAATCGAACACGCAGCTCAAACCCGGCTTGGCCTTACACTCCAGCGAGAAATCAAAACTGACCCCGTGAGTGAACTTCATCTCACAGGGGAGGCGCTATGATTCATCCGTCTGGGGGGTGGGGGTATCACCTGAAAGCGTTTTGTTTTGCACCGTTTTTATGGCGTAATCATCGAAAAAATATAGCCCAAGTGGTTTCACGGTTTGTTCGGAACAATCAGTTACAGGGCAAAGTTTTAGTTATGGTCGGCGCATCCGCTGGACACGAATTGACCTGTGTGGATTTTTCAGTGTTTAAAAAAATTATTGTTTTTGAGCCGGATGGGGTTGCAAAGATTTTGTTTCGACTGAGGTATGGGCGGTGGTGGCCCTACGTCGAGTGGCATCGCACCGCTGTGGTCACCGGAAATGAATCGGTTTTTTTGGGGGGCGACGCGGTGTTATGGTGCAACGTTTTGGGACAGGATTCGGTTTCGGGTAAGGGTTTTCCGCTAAGCGCAATCGGAGCTGATCCGCGCCCACAGTGTAGTTTTCATGATGCCGTTTCGGGAGCCGAGTCGAGGGGGGTTATGGTGGAGGGGCGGTGGGCCAGCAGTGCGACGGGGGCTGGTTTTACACGCATCCTGCTTAAAGACCGTCGCGACGGGCGGCGAGAAGCGATTTCACATTGGTCGGGGGAGCGTAACGTCACTTTGGTCGATCACGATACGCTAAACGTTTTTCCGGACGTGACGGACGCCCGTTTTTGGGCTTGGCGACTGACCCCTTGGTCCACGCATTGGGTTGAAGCGGTGACCCGTCCCCAGGAATAACCGCCCCCAAAGATTTCACCTAGGTACAAAAAAATGCTTGGGATTCCGTACGTTTAAGGCCAGTTAAAAATTCGCACCACTCCAAACGGGGATAAAACCCAAGGCTTCCGTGAGTTTACAAATTTTTAGGTGAAATCTTCCGGGGCGCTTTAGGGAGTGAAGTTTTCCCCCCGCCGATTCGCTAATCTGAGCTCGTGGTGACGTGTGTTTGGTTTAAGCGAGATTTCCGAGTAACCGATCATGCCGCTCTGAATGCTGCGGCAACGCTTGCGTCCCAGCAGGGGGGTGCCGTCGTCGGGCTGATTGCCATCGAACCCCAGTGGCTTCATTGCAATCATTTTTCGGCGCGCCATTACCAGTTTTTTTACGAATCCGCCTTGGACCTTCGGGTACGGCTTCAGGCACTGGGTATCCCGTTGTTGGTTTTGCGTGACGACTTGCCGCACGGCTTTGACCGGCTTACCCAACAGTTTGCCCAAGGCGGTTTGCCGATTCGTGCTATTTTTGCGCATCAAGAAACCGGCCTCGATTGGACGTATCAGCGGGATAAGGCCGTGGCCGATTGGGCGCGCACCTCCGGTATCACGTTCACCGAATTCCCCCAATTTGCCGTAAAACGCGGACTCAAAGACCGAAACCAGTGGACGGAGTTCCACAACACGTTTTTAAAAACGCAGGTTACTGGGGTGGCACCCGTTTATTCTGAGTTGCAGTCCCGTCACGCGCAGGCATTTGCCGGTGTGATCCCCCAGTTTTTAGAACTCCCGTCGGTTCAGGATCTCAGTCAACAGGGGGCGCTCCTGAGGGCCAGTGATCTGGACGGACTCTGCACCGGTACTGATTCGTATCAGCGGGGTGGGCGGGGGCAGGGCCTCCAGGTTTTGCAATCGTTCTTATCCGACCGGGCAAAACAGTATTTTTTCTCGGTATCAAGCCCCACAAAATCTGTTCAAGGGTGTTCGCGTTTGAGCCCGTATTTAACTTGGGGAAATCTTTCCCTGCGTGAAGTATTTGCGGCGCTTAAAAAAAAGCGGCAGAGCCTGATCGGGCCCGAAGAAAAAATTTGGTCCCGTCATCTTCAGTCGTTTGAATCCCGTTTGCATTGGCACTGCCATTTTATTCAAAAATTGGAGAGCCAACCTGAAATCGAATGGCAAAATGTAAACCGTGCGTTTGATGGAATGCGCGAGAAAAATTTTTGCGAACACAAATTTGAGGCGTGGCGTACTGGGCAAACGGGGTACCCGTTGATTGATGCCAGCATGAGGGCGCTGATCCAGACGGGATGGATTAATTTTCGGATGCGGGCCATGTTGGTCAGTTTTGCTGCGTATCAGCTGGACTTGCATTGGAAACGTCCGGCACAACATTTGGCGCGCTTATTTGTGGATTTCGAACCGGGGATTCATTTCCCGCAAATTCAAATGCAAAGCGGAGTAACCGGGATCAATACGATCCGGATTTACTCTCCGGAAAAACAATTCTACGATCAAGACCCCGAGGGATTTTTTGTGCGTAAATATTGTCCTGAATTACGCCAAGTTCCGCTTGCTGATCTCGCTTACCCTAGCCGAATGCCCGAGCTTTTACAAATGGTGCAAGGATTCCGTGCGGGGGTGGATTATCCGTTACCGATTGTTGATCCTGAAACGTCTTATCAAGCGGCGCGAGATAAAATTTTTAAATGGTTGAATCGCCCCGCAGTCAAGCGCGAGTCGTACCGTGTTTTGGAACGTCACGGCTCACGTAAATCTAAACATTTCCCTAAACAATCGCGGCCCACGGACGCGGATGAATTGGATTAAAATTTATTTTCAAGCAGGTTCCCACCCTCGTATTTTTTTGAATTCGCTTCGGGGCTGACTGGGCGGCGACACCCCCCTCATCGAACTCAAAAAATACGCGGATGGGAACAGGGATTAGAATTGGAGTTCCTAGCACCACAATCGAATCAAATTTCACTTATAAACGAGTTTCCGCGCATCCCGTGTCTTAAGGTCTGGTGAGCGGGTGTGTCGCCGCCCAGTCAGCCGCTCACCAGACCTTAAGACACGGGATGCGCGGAACACCCATCAAAAAAAGTTCCACGTATCTTGTGGGCGGTGCCAGCGGTTTACGGCTTGAATGGTATTGCGGGACGGGTAGGCATGACGAAAATACCAGCGGGTTTGTTGTAGTCTCGGTTGTTGCAAAATGTTTTCGCGCGTGGCCCGTGCGGCGAGGTCGGGCTGACTGCGCAAAGCGTGTTCAAGTTCCACCTGCATTAAGAATTCTTCGCCGGAGGTGAGCGCAGTGCCCGCGTTAATTTTTGCTAAAATCGCCGTAAATCGTGGTGTTTTCGCAATCCAATCGATCGCACGACGCATCGGATACGTATGTGCCACCGGTGTTGATACTGATTTTTGGTAACACAATAGTTTTGCAGGACGCACACCAAGGGCGCGTTCGGTCAGTTCTACTTGTCGGCGCACTACCGGATGTGACGCCAGCGATAGGACATAAAAATCAAGCACGGTCAGCCCATACACCGGTGTTGCAAAACTGTTGCTTCCTAGGCGCCAGGGCGCCAGTTGTCGGGGCGCACCTGTGCCGGTACTGATCGAATTCCCTAAAATGGTTTGGATCCGGTATTCAGGTAAGTCCCTGAGGCGTTGTTCAAGCCGTGCAGGCACCGGTTGGTACGTGGGGTCTGCGGCAATCCGGCGCAGGGTTTGGAGTTGTAAAAAGTTTTGGGTGAGTTGGCATGGGATATGTCCAAAAGATCCGCGGCGTGTGCATTCCGAATTGGGGTCTTGATACGCGCCTTGGTAACGGGCGGTTTCGATACCGAACGGAATACGGGCACAGCACGCGTATTCGTTCAACGGGGTTTGGCTTAAGGTGTATTCGCCAATATTTGCGGGAATACGCGCGCCCCGTCCAACACAGAAAAAACTTTGCCCAGGACGTGTGGCCCCCCGTCGGTCTGCTTCTAAAAACCGTTGCAAGTCGGCAGGGTGGCGGAGGTCGACAATTTCTGGGCCTTGTGCGCGGGGCAAGCGGTTGCGACACCCTAACGCATCAAAGAGCGGATGATCGTGAAAATAGCCGTAAAACGTGTCGATTTGTGTGGTCCCACCTTCGTGGAGTCCCACCGCTAGGGCAAGGTAGGGGTCAACGTTGGCCAGCACCGAGGTGCGAATCAGCGATTGCACGGCTTGTAATTTGGGTGCGGGGTTGACGCTCGGGTTGTTCACGATAAACGCGGTTGGGGTGGAAAACGGAAAAATCATCTGGAGCCGCTGGGTTTGGTCGGGTGCGGTGAATTGATAATTGGGGGTTTGGGGTTGCGCCCACGTGATGCGGTCGGGCGGGGTGGCTGCAATCGCATCGGTGGTCAGGGTAAAATTTTGTTGGGCGTCGCAGGTGTACGTGATGTTTTGGGCACGCGCCGCAAAAACCAAGATTAACGAACCTAAAATTACGCCTACAAATTGGACCAAAGCTTGGACTGGTGCCACCTTCATGGGGGATGTTGTATGTAATTAAATTCATTTAGTAAATTAAATAAAGATTGTTCACCGTAGTCAGGTTTGCTTTCCCGTGAGACACTATCTTTTAGGGGCCGTAAAGGTTTCGACGGGAGTGTTGAACGCTTCTTTGCATGCCGAGGTGTCGTCAGGCCTCGTTAAACAGGCGACAAAAAGTAATTGCAGAAGACAATTACGCACTCGCAGCTTAATTAAAAGCTGAGACGGATTTAAAGGTTAAGCCCACGGGCTTTTAAATCCGCCATTTAGTGGGCTGGCTTGGTGATGGTCGTTGGTCGTCACCGGGCGAGACTTAATCAACGGAGGATAAGCCTGAGCGCGCTCCGCGGCGCAGCTTGTCCAATCTAAAAGCGGAGCTGAGCATGGAGATAAGAACGCCGGATCGCTTTCGGACGTGGGTTCGATTCCCACCGGCTCCACCAAGACAATGGATAGGCGAACTCTGGGACACAAAAAAACCAAGGGTTGCGTCGATCAAAGAATTAAAGCCATCGGAAATCACTTCCGATGGCTTTTTCATTTTAGAGTGATTTCCAGAAACGACCTTATCTTCTGACAAGTGATAAAATACCTTAATGCCAGAGTCAGTAGCCACCAATTGCTGAAATAGGGAGCCGATCAGCTTTTTTTGCAAATGGGGTTTGGCTTTTCTAAGTGATGCCTTGACTGCTCGAACATTGGTTTCAATGAATTTTTTAGCTCCTGCAATAACCAATGAGCTTTCCTCAGCTTGGTTAATCAGGGCCATTTCCTTTTCTAATGTTTTCTTCTTTTCAGCCAGCTTTTGAATCTTCTCTTGGATGAGTTCTGTTCCAGCACTTCCAGTGTCCATATTTGCTACGAGCTTAAACACGGTATCAATTTCTCTTTCTGCCTTTTCTATTGCCTTGCGAGTGGTTTCTTTTTTTTGCGTAGTGGCTGAACGATCAGCTCCCATGCTTTTTTCGATATTG
>JAIXVT010000209.1 GCA_027482725.1 Pseudomonadota bacterium
AAGTCACCGCTAAAGATCGCGTAGAGCAGCGAGAGAAGCTTGTTCAGCAAAAACAATCAGAGATTTTTTCATCTTTATTTTCGGCTTGGATGAAGTCCTCAAAAATTACTAAGAACGATGCTTTAGTTGCGGGCAAATCGGCTCCGGGCGGATCGCCTACCCAAGAGTAAAAAGGGGTTTACGGGTTGCGTTCGGCGAGCTGGGCCAAGAACTGGATAAATTGACTCCTTTTTTCAAATGGGAGTCCGTGTCCTGCGTCTGGCCAAGACTGAAATTCAATTTTTCCGTGTAAACCGTAGCGTTTGGATTGGTCAGTGTAGTCGGCTGCCGACCAAACCTTAGAGTTTGCTCCATGGAGAAAGGTTGTTTTAAACGACATTTTTTTAAGATTCTCGACCCATGACGCTATGGGAGTCTGGTGGGCTTGTTCAATCGTCTTGATGAGT
Source organism: Pseudomonadota bacterium (assembly GCA_027482725.1). Classification (GTDB taxonomy): domain Bacteria; phylum Bdellovibrionota; class UBA1018; order UBA1018; family CAIMNF01; genus JAIXVT01. The sequence continues at coordinate 447 of JAIXVT010000209.1, forward strand.
GCCGAGTGTTGAAACGGGAAGCGGTATCCTTTTCGTTCAGGGTCAAAAAAAGACACCGCAATTAAATATTGCGCAATTGAAGGGTCTGGGCAACCGGCGCGAACCCAAGATTGCAAACTGGATCGATCTTCAAAACTTTCAGGTAAAGTTTTGATAAAATCTGCTAACGGTCGTCCAACCCCCCCTCCCCAAGACGAAGTAATGCCAATATCTACGATTACGAGTTGGTCGATGACTTGGGGTCTCAGTTGGGAGAGCGCTAGGGCCGTTCTTCCTCCCATGCTGTGACCCACCACTATAAGTTCCTTCTGAATTCCCAAAGACTCCAAGGTTTCTAAAACGTCTTGAGCGTAATCAAGGGCGCTGAACTCTGATCTTGAATCGATAAGGCTTTGTCCGTGTCCCCGTTGGTCTGGGGCCAGCACCCGATAGGACGATTCGAGTCCAGCGGCAATGGGTCGCCAGATAGAGCTGGTCCCACCTAGGCCATGAAGAAGGAGAATGGGTTTGAGGATTGAATTTTCGGGTCCCCACTGTTTAATGAATAACCTCATAGTGGGTAATCTATCAGGGATTGACCCGGTTTTTAATTCGCTTTATGTTCTCGTGGTGTGCAAAGTGAGCGATCGTGGATTCTATTCGTCAGCGACGTCCTCAAAAGAGTCGTGAACCGCATTTTTCTCCGTTGCCCCATTCTTTTCCGGGAAATACACGGGCTCATCCCCCTTTGGCTGGCTCCAGAGCGGAGGTCTTAGCTCCGTGCTTGGATAAAGCTCTTTTGAGATTGGAGAAGTGTGATCTTGACGAAGCCAAAGAGTTATTCGAACTCGCTCTGATCCAAGCCCAAGAACAGGGCGATCCTCATGAAATCTGCGATGCATACGCACATCTTTTAAGATTTTATAGCGAGCTTGGACAAGAACAACAAGTGCACCGACTGTCCGTAGAAATTGATGTTTTTTGTGAAAAAGCGGGTGGGGCAGTTACCCCTTTAGCAGGGTATTGCCGAGGCATTATCTCGCTTAGGGCGAGAAAATATCGGACTGCACAAAAATTTTTTTTAGGTGCATGGCGACTTTCCCAACGTGATGTTCGTTTTTATCGGGTGAGTGTGCAAATTGGTATCGCGCTTGGGGTATTGAGCTTGCTTCAGGGTAAAGTTCAGCGCTCACGTCGTATGATTACATTTCTGGAAAAACTCACTCAAGGAAATTGGCCGCGTGGAACAGGCGCTGCGTTGTATCTTCTCAAGGCTCGGCAGCTCGAGCGTGCCGGTGACTTAAAATCGTCCCAAGTTGCGATCACTAAAGCCTTTAGCATTGTGATCGAGGAGCATCATTGGTTTCAATATCTTTTCGTCCTTCACGCTAACGCAAGAATCCTTCGATTGACTCAGGATTGGGTGCAAAGTGCTTTTTATTTGGATCTTTGCGAGCGGGCAACGCCTAAAGATCTTCGCTCACTTACTTCCCAAATCCAAGAAGAGCGCCTCAAGCTCAATTTACACCGCTACGATCTTGAGCTTGATCTTCATCGTGCTGTATTAAAAACGTCCACAGTAGAAATTGATTTGAGACGTCAGCAAATTCTACTCGAAATGATCACACAGCTTGTGCAACACCCGTTGGGAATTCCCAAGTCTTCTTTGGTCGAAAAAGTTTGGAAAGAGAAATACTCTCCCGAGCTGCATGATAGTAAACTTTATTATAATATCAATCGACTACGTAAACTCGTGGAGCCAAACATGGCAACGCCTTCTGTGATTTTGAACTGGCGTCAGGGCTATCGATTGGCCCCAGATCTAAAAATTCGCCTCGTATCTGCGGATGAATAAGTAACGAATCCAAAGTTAATAATCTCCGCGCAAGGCTTTTGCGGTTGCGGAATACGGTGTTTTTTCAATATTCCTGATGAGTTGTTCAGGAGATCCCTGGGCCACTACATTGCCTCCCGCGCTCCCTCCGGACGGACCAAGATCAATCACCCAATCACTATTTGCGATTACCTCGAGGTTGTGTTCGATGGCAATAATGCTGTGGCCTTTGTCGACAAGCTTGTGGAGTACGCCTAAAAGCTGGCGGACATCATCGGTGTGTAATCCGGTGCAAGGCTCATCGAGGATAAAAAGAACTGAACTCGATTTTTTCTTAGATTCAAATTGATCCAGCACTTGGGCAATTTTTAGGCGTTGAGCCTCTCCTCCGGATAAGGTGGGACCGCTTTGGCCTAAGGAGAGGTAACCTAAACC
>JAIXVT010000056.1 GCA_027482725.1 Pseudomonadota bacterium
CGTTGATAAATCCCCGGTTAAAGGGAAAAACTGTAAAAACTGTAGTCTTTACATCGGTCCTGGAAAATGTGCAGCAATTCCAACATGCGATGTCGTTGAAACCGGTTATTGCAACAGCTGGAATAAAAAAGCCTAATCGAAGATGATTGATCCACGGGAGACCTTTAGGTTGATTCAGGGTGCGGGTTGGCGGGAAGACCGTCATCAAGCCTTAAAATCTTTGGGTCAGGCTAAAGACTCCCGTTCTTTAATTTTTCTCGTTGATCAGTTTTTGCGCCTAGATGCCACGCGCGACGTTGTGCTCGAAAGCGCAATCATCGATGCGCTCGGGGAACGAGGTGAGGCAAAAATTTTATCAGGACTCCTCAAGCATTCCGACCCCGTGCTTTATCCTTATTTCATTCATGCTTTAGCGCGTGCCGCTCAACGCGTGGGCTGGGGCGCGCTTCGGGGTTTACATCAAAAGCTCTCTCGTGACTCGGATCCCGAACTTTGGGTAAAACTGGTGTTCGCGCGCGCCGAGCTGAAAGATCCCGAGCTTTCTCATGAGCTTCATCAATTTTCGCCCATTCCTGAACTTTCTGACGAGCACCATAGGACTTTATTTCTTGCCTTAGGACAATACACTCGTCACCCCGAAGCCCTAAAACCTTGGGAGAATTGGGCCAAACATTCTTTAGAAAATCGTGCGCTCTACCGACTGGTCCAGCACCAGGTTACGGCGCGCAGTGCGTTTAGACCCGAAGACATTTTGATGCGCTTGACCGCAGACGCCGAGCCCCACCCTGCGCTGGCCTTAGAAATTGCGCTACTGAAAGAAAGCGACTTAACCGCGCTCCTTGAGCTGGTGGATTGGAACGATCCCCGTGGCCTTGGTTTACGAATTTTAAAAGGAGCCCCAATTTCCGCTCTCCAGCGCTATATACCGCAGATTTTTTCGGCATTTCTTGCGTCGGGAGCTGACCCCGAAAGCGAATTCGCGAGCAACCTCCAACAGTTTTGCCGCGGACTAGAAGATTCAGATCTTCAGAGTTTAAGCGCTCTTATCCCGTCGAAGTTAAGAGAAATATGGGGCCTTTGGACCAATCCTTTGTGCACAGAGGTTGTCGAGGCGCTTACTCAAGGTCTCGCTCCTACCGAAGTGATTTTATCTCAGTGGTCCCACCATATTTTGAATCAGGCACTATCTGACGGGATTCGGCACCATGCGGGAATATGGTCGCGAGTGTTTCCTCGGGTTCGCACCCCCGAAATGCGGGCCCGTTTGTTGCGATTTGCTGGCGAGCACCGATTATGGAGCGAAGCGGTACAGGCAGAGATTTCGGCGGGGTTTGAAGATACTGCTTTGCGATCATCGGCGTTTTACGCGGTGTCGAGGCTTGCGGATTACTGGCCAAAAATTTCAGAACGTCTTGCGGAATTAGATTGGAAAAACCTGACGAACGAAGAAATGTCTGCCATTACAGAGATCTTTTTACGGTCATCTCCGCTGATTCAATATCCGGCGCCCTACTTAGAGCGATTAAACGCTTTGCCTCAATTGGCATTGAAACTCGCTTCTCACCGCCCATTGCCGGATTTTTTTAGGCTTATCGTTTCTCAGCTGAATTCCTCCCAGCATCAAGACGCCTTGCTTGCTGTAATTGCGCTTAAGCATTTGAATCAAGATTCCGAAGCATCTCGACTTTTATTGGATCAGCTCAAGTCAAAAGAATTTAAACTCCGGGAGCGCGCGCTGGATGGTCTTTGTGCCCACCAGACGCTTGCCGCGAGGGTCGGGGTAATCGATTATTTCTTAGGTCTTGACCCTACAGGACCCGATTTTGGCCGCGTGGTGCAGAAGCTCTTCTACGGGTTCGCACGTCCCGCGTTTTCGGCACCGGATTTAGCAAAGCGCCTAAGCCAATGGATTGAACAAAACGCATCTCACTCGGCTTGGGAAATGCTCACCCAAGTTCGAGACAGGCTCTTGCCCACCGAGGCCCCAAAAGAACGCCGAAAAGCAGGAGCGGGGGCTTTGCCCGGGAAAAGTGATCTCGATGTGCGACTGTTGCAGTCTTTGCCTCAGTTCTTAGAGTATTCGCCTACCGTACAATCCGCGTTACGTGCAGCCGAAGAGCCCTTTTTACGCGAAGGCGAAGGACAGGACCCCGGCGTCCGTGATCATGCGCCCATTGTTTTGGAATACTGCAAAGCTCTTGATTTAGTTTTGGATCAACGCTTGGGCGCAAAAAAACTTTTTCCAGAAATTGATCGTCGGCTAAAAGATTTTCAGATTTACCTGCACCAAATTGGACTAGATATGGACTATCCCAAGATGGATCACGTGCTAAAAAATCTGGGTGTTCAGGGGAAAATTGATCCGCAATTTTTTCCGCTCCACAAAGCCAAACAAATTGCCGCTACATTTTTTAACGGAAAGATCGAGCACGACCGATTTAAAATTTTTGATGGTCTGAGATCCTGGGCGGTGATTTTGATTTTGTTCTCGCGCAAGCCAAAGCCCATCATGAAGTTTGACCGACAAAATGATGCTGAGTTCGATACCAGGATCCTGCGCTTAGCGGAGCGTTTGATGAAACTCCAAGATTTGCGGAACCCCGCAGCTCACCGACAAACTTATCCGGAAATCGATACTGTACGCGGATTCCGCCAAGCGGCTATCGAAACCTTAAACGAGATCCACGCGTGGATCTGAGGCCGGGGATATCCGATCCCTCAGCCAGACTTAAGATGCCGATTTAAGATTTAGGTTTACCTGTAGCTTTAAAGGTTTTCAGGGCAGCAAATGGATTTTCTTTGAGTGGCGCTACCTGGAGTCCCTCAGAAACCTTGACCTGATCCTTCCCGCATTTTTGGCAATCCCCATCATCATTGACTGGGGGCTTGGGTTGCATGGGGATGAGTAAAACCATTTGTTCGTTGAGGATTTCTTTTAAATCCATCACAGGTTCTTTGACCACAGTGACTTCGTAGTCATTGGGGTTCATCGACATTGCGGGCCCTAAATCCGAATCCTCCTCAAAGTCGTCATCTGATGTACCCAAGTCATCGTGGGGTGCCCCGCCCCAATCAAAGGTGGCGCCCCGGCGTGAAGATTCACGTGGCGTATCGGAGTAGATAGTATTTGTCGTAAACAGCACATTGAACGGAGTATCGATCGGGAACTGAAATGCGTCGGCACAAAGCGAGCACAACAGGTACACCTTGGTTTTAACTTTGCCTTGGACGTGAATGAGATCGTCGATTTTTCGAATATCAAAAGTAACCGACGTTTCCCTTGAGGGTGGACGCCAACCGGGAGGCCGACGGATTCCATCCGCGCGCTCGTCTAATGCCCCGACAATATCCATGACCCAGGGGGTTTTTTCATTAAATTCGTAATGGAGATCTTCGTCCTTGATCTCATGAAAATGAATACGCATACCGACTTTGCCTTAACTTTAATGGTTTAATAAGTGCTTTGATCACATCGACACGAAATATACTACCACTGACGAGCGTGTCGGGGATATGGGATTTACAAGAACTATAGAGCGGTAGGACGGCTTATTGGAGCACCTGAGGGGTTTGTGAGGCAGAACCTCAAGAATCGGAAGAACGTTAGAAAATGAACCAATAGATTCAATGGCTTATATTATATCTAGTAATACTCAGTATAAAATGCTATAATCAGACTTACGGAGGTCTCTTATGAGAACCACAAAAGTAATTGCCTTTTCTGTCCCCCCTGAATTTGAAGATGAAATTCAGGCCCATGCTGAAGCAGAACACAGAACCATTAGCGAATACATACGCGAGGCTGTTCGCCAGTATATGAGCCTTAGAAAATTTGAAGTGGCCCGCTCTTCGATTGCTAAAACCATTCGTAAAAAAGGAATCAAGCCTTCTGATGTTACATCTGAAATTGAAAAGGTAAGGAAGCGATCTTGATTAGAGCTGTTATTGATACCAATATTGTAATTTCTGGGCTCTTCTTTGGCGGAGTTCCTCTTCGGGTAATGGATGCAGCAATTGATCGCAAGTTCACCCATATTTTATCGGCACCCATCATTGCAGAAATTGAACGGGTTCTTCGCTCTAAAAAGTTTGGGTTAACTGATGATCAAGTTACTGATGTCACCGAACTGTATTTTGATCGGGCGGAATTGGTGGTTCCAACTTCCATCATCAATGCCATTCCTCGTTGTGCTGGCGACAATCGGGTTCTGGAGTGTGCTGTGGATGGAAAATGCCAGTACATTGTAACGGGTGATCGTCGGGATTTGCTTTCCCTTGGAAAATTTCAAAAGGTTCAAATTATTACAGCCAAGGAGTTTTTGAAGTTGATGTAAAAAAATCCATACAATTAATTGCTAATAAGGTTCCGATGGGGTCTATGCCCCCGTCCTGAATCAAGGTGCACAAACAAAAAAACCGTGGGGGAAACCCCCCAGTGCTTCTATAAATTTGTTTGAACCAAGTCATCAATCGATGCGTGTTGGTTCAAGTACCGTATCAAATGGTGCCGAGGACCGGAATCGAACCGGTACGTCCCTTTCGGGACCCAGGATTTTAAGTCCTGTGCGTCTACCAATTTCGCCACCCCGGCGGATGAACTTGAACGCGAACCCTTAGTCTAGGAAATCCTTGCTCTCCTGTCTAGACTGCAAACCTCACAATACGTCACACTAAATCCACATGAGCCGCAATCAACGAGAAACATTTTTGAGATGGGTCAGCCGAGGGTTGTTCGAAACGGCTAAATACCGCCTGGGCCAAGAAGCCAAAGCCATGCGCGACGAATTTACCCAACGCTTGCAAGACCGTTTAGGCTCTAAAACGCGTGTGCTTCACTTTCTTCTGCGTTATGGGCTTAAATTTAAAGGAGTTCAGTTCATCCATCGCAATCAAGGGGATGCCCCGTTTGGGTTGCTCAAGCTCACCTTGAAACCCGCAGCATTTTCCCAAAAAAAATCGGCTTTGTTTGTTCCAGGCATTGGGGATTCCCCTTTGTCTTGGGTCGCTCCTTATGCAATTTGCGAAAAGGCTTTGAAAAAAGAGGGGTTCTCGGAGTTTTTGTCGCTCGATTTCCCGGGGTTCAACGGTTTTTTGTCCGATAAGACGATGGTGACCTCGTTTGATGTCATGGTGTCCATGGTTAAATCCACCATCGACACTACACGGCCGTCGCTCATGATTGGACACAGTCTGGGCGGATGGTTGATTGCCAAAGCGTTAGAGAGCACTCAGCATAAACCAGATCATGTGATTCTGATTGCCCCGTCGGGTCACGTTCCGGAAAATGAGCGTGAGGCTTTTGGTCAATTGATCTTAAATCAAAAAAATATGCCGTTTGAAGAACGCGTTAAGTGGATCACGCGCACAAACCACCGGATTCTTAAGTTATTCAAAAAAGAGTTTGAAGGATTTTTTGAAAAACCCGAAGTCGAACAGTTTATTAAATCCATCACCCATGATCATTTCTTAAAACCAGAGCCACTCCGCACCAAGCGTTTCACGCTCATCTGGGGAGACGAGGATCAATTTGTACAATATCGCTGGGCCAAAGAATGGACGCGATTTGAGGGGAATAATCCATTTTTTACGTTCTTGACGCTGAATCGCGTTGGACATATTCCACAACTGGAAACGCCGGTTAAGATTGCGTTTATGATCAAGCGAGTACTTTCAGTCTGATCATGAACGCATGCGGCGCAAGACATGAAACGTCTTTTTTCCCCGGCGTAATAGGACGATTTCACCACGGATAAAGTCTTTTTCAGTCAATCGGAACGCGACATCGGTGATGCGATGTTGATTCACGTATACCCCTCCCGCGGTAATTTCTTTCCGCGCCATTCCTTTGGACGGGCAAAGCCCCGATTTTTCTAGAGCATCAATCAACGCAATATCAACATGGTCCACAGTCGTAGACGGTGCCGAACTCGCCAATTCGATCAATATTTCGTCATTTACTTCGCCTTTGGAGAATAGGGCTTTTGACGTTTGAATTGCCGATTTGGCCGCGTCTGTTCCGTGAACCAATTCCACAATGGCTTCTGCAAGTTTCTTTTGTGCCAACCCCAAGGACGGATTCACGGCGTGTTCCCGAGCAATCATTTCAATTTCGGGCAGCGTGAAAAAAGTAAGGTATTTGAGCCATAAAATCGCCTCTTCGTCCGACGCATTCACAAAAAATTGGTACAGCTGGTAAGGGGACGTCCGGTCTGCGCTAAGCCAAACCGTGCCTTCTTCTGTCTTGCCAAATTTTTTTCCATCCTTGCGGGTAATCAAAGGGTGGGTGAGTCCGAAAGGCTGCCGGGGTTGGCGACCCATGTATGCATCTTTTTTACGGATGAAGTCAGTGCCGGAGGTGATGTTTCCCCATTGATCTGAGGCCCCGATCTGGAGGGTACAGTTCTGGTCCTCCAGTAACCGGTAAAAGTCATAAGACTGAAGCAAGGCATATGAAAACTCCGTGAACGAGATTCCCTGCGCACGATCTTCCATGCGCGCGCGCACAGAATCTTTTTGCTCCATCTGATTTACAGAAAAATGTTTGCCGATTTCCCGCAAAAAAACCAAAGGGTTCATTGAAGTATAAAAGTCCGCATTATTAATGATTTTTGCGGCATTTTTGCGCTCCGGAGAAAAATCCAAAATCTGGAGAATGCTTTTTTTTATCCCTTCGATGTTGGCTTGGACCTGGGACTCTGTAAGGAGCGCACGCTCGGAAGCCTTAAAGCTTGGATCCCCAATCATACCTGTCGCCCCACCGACAATCACAATCGGTGTGTGGCCCGCGTTCTGAAACCGCCGTAACGTCACCAGGGGCAGCAAGCTCCCAATATGTAAGGTATCCGCACTGGGATCGAATCCGCAGTACAGCACGATGGGCTGGTTTAAGTGAGTTTGGAGATCATCGGAAGTGGTTTGATAAATGATCCCACGGGATTTCAAATCGTCCCAAAGGGACGCGGGTTGAGCTGACATTTGGCTAGGTTATCGTGCAGTGGGGCTGCTTGTCGACGTTGGGAGTGGTTCCTGGTTTGCGCTAGTTTTCGGCTTGAATGGCTAATTCAAATGTTCCGTTAACTCCGCCGATCTGCACGTTCTTCCGAGTCCCTGAAAAACGAACCTTATTGATCGCGCCCCCCACAATTTCAAAGTCCACGATTGGCGAATCAATGACCTCACCGTTGGATAAATTAAACAATGGAAGTTGAAATCGAATCAATCCCCCTGAATTGATGATTCCCGTACTCAGTGTCTGGGCAAAAGGAATATCGCCATTGGACGTGCCTAAGGTGATCTGAAATTTGGTCTCTGCCCCGGAGCCACTGACCATCAACCGCACCGAAGTCAGGTGACGGTCTAAAGCATAAATCTCGTCTCCCCTGAGATTTACTTCGTTTGGACACGATTTAGCGGTAGTGATCGAAAAGGATTTACTCGATTTACCGGGCTGTTCTCCGGATCCGCAGACGGTCTTAGCTGTAGGTTTTACAACAAGTGTTTTTGCGCCCTCAAGGCTAGGAACAGTCGAGCCCTGGGAGTTCTGACCGGAAGTCCCGGCCAACGCGCCAGCGCTCGATCCCGACCTATTTCCACTCGATGGAGTGGGATCCTGAGCAGGGCGTTGCATCTGGCCAAAAAACGTAAAAGATTCTGTGGGATTGTAAGCTACCTGTACGGGTCCAACACTCTGGGGATTATTCCATACTTGGGGTTGATAAATGCGGGGCGAATGGGCTTGTCCGGGATCGCTCGCGGGCTCTCCGATCTCTCCGCCCTCGTTGGGAACTGCGCCGTTTTGGGATTCTGGAGTTGTCTCTCCACCTTTATCTTGAGTCGATGCTAACGGTGTTTCTTCCGGGGGTGTGGAATCTGATTTCAGGGGTTCCTCCATGCGACCCTTGGCATACGAAGGATCACTTAGGCTCGGTAAAGTTAACGTTTGTGGAGCGATTTGAGGTCCACGATAGCGCCTTTTTTTAAATTTTCCCGCAACGCGAGCTTGGGTTTCTTGGGACGGAGATCCCCCGCCTAGCCATCCGTAGGCGCCGATCCCGACAATCACTAGTGCGATAAGAAGTCCCTTTTTATTCATAAACAAACTCTATTTAGTCTCATCCGAATCGAAGCAGGGAGCGTGCCAGGGATAACTAAAAAAAACGAAAAAAACCCTCATTATTTCAGGGGTATATTTGGAGAGGCTCCGCCGGATGCCCCTTGAATCCACACACCTGTCTAATCCGTTTACACCCTTGGCGGGGCTCAGGTATTCTAGGGCTTATGTCTAAACCTGTAGATTCTCAGCCCCGTCCTGTGCGGGTACGTTTTGCTCCGTCTCCTACGGGCTACCTTCATGTGGGTGGAGCGCGCACGGCTTTATACAATTTTCTTTTTGCACGTCACCATAAGGGAACGTTTGTTTTGCGGATCGAAGACACCGACCAAGCCAGATCCACAGAGGAATCACTCAAAATGGTGCTTGAGGATTTGCGGTGGTTGGGCATCCAGTGGGACGAAGGCCCAGATTCCCAAACCCGACAAGACCACGGCCCTTTTGGGCCTTACCGCCAAAGCCAAAGGCTAGAGATCTACAAAAAACACGCCCAGACCTTGCTCCGCACGGGCCGAGCGTATTACTGCTTTCTCACTGATGAAGAATTAGAAGCTCAACGTGCTAAAGCTACCGCTGAAAACCGACAACCTCACGTGGTGTCGCCGTATGCCGACTGGACGCTTGCCCAGGCCCAAGAAAAAATAGACTCCGGCGGCAAGGCTGTGGTGAGGTTCAAGACCAAAGGTCTTGAAAAAGACTACACGTTTCGGGACTTAATTCGCGGGGAGATCACGTTTCCTTCGGACATGGTGGGTGATTTTGTTTTACTCCGCTCTGATGGGATGCCCGTTTATAATTTTTGTTGTGCCGTGGATGATGCAGAAATGAGGATTTCGCATGTTTTTCGTGCCGAGGAGCACCTCTCCAACACGCTCCGTCAGCTCATGATCTACGAGGGATTAGGGTATTCACCACCCGAGTTTGGGCATTTGAGCCTCGTGTTGGACGAGGATCGCCAAAAACTCTCCAAGCGCAAAGGTGCGACCAGTTGTCACGAGTTTATGCGGGAGGGTTATCACCCCGAAGCTTTAAAAAATTTCATCACCCTTTTGGGATGGTCGCATCCTGAAGGGAAAGAAATTTTCACCGAGACCGAAGCCGTCCAGTGCTTTGATGGAACGCGCCTTAACCCCGCAGGTGCCGTGTTTGATGGAACCAAACTCAAGTGGATGAACGCCCAATGGTTACGCTCGCTCAGTGATGAAGATTTAATTCGGCTTGCGAATAAGTTTAATCCCGGTTGGTTTAAAGGGGTTCAGAATCCCGAGCGATTCGCTGCTTATTTAAAAAATTACTTAGAGACGTTAAATGATATCCCGGAACTCCTTGAAATTTTCAACACCGAAGGATTTTCGGTCACACCGGAGGCACGTACATTTTTAGACACCCATCCTTGCAAACCCGTTATCGCGGCTTGGATTTCTGCGTTATCGGATCCCAGTGTTGGCGACTTTTTAACGGTGGAGAAATTCACCGCAATTCAAGAGCTCATCAAAAATCAGACCGGAGTAAAAGGGAAACCCTTATTTCTTTCGCTAAGAATTGCGATTTTAGGAAAAACAGAAGGCGCCGATCTCAAAATGATTATCGGTTTGTTTTCCGTGCAATCCTTACTCCGTCGGGCGCAAGCCCTCGGTCTTTAAATAGTGTTGCACCAACGCGTCTAAACTCAGCAGTCCTAAATGTGGCCCCTCTGCAGCACACTCCACATACGCAAGTGCGCGGTCAGGGGTCACGTCCGTAATTGCACTGCCTGTCGGTATTTCCTCCAACACGCGCAAGACTGCGCTAGACCAATCGTGGATATCAAACGGACTACGATCGATATGTTTGGCAAATCGTTCCCAAAATAAATCGGTTTGCATCTGAAACGCGGGATGTTTAGGCAAAAGACTCTGTTTCAAAGATTGGGCTCCGGGCGACATTCTTATTATCCTTCCGGCTATACCGTGTACCAACGCTCTAAATCCTTGACCGACGTGCCTTTGGCTTCAGCAATCCGCTCTAGCTGATCACCACCCACAGGACCCACTTGGAAATATTCGCTTTCTGGGTGCAGAAAAATTAATCCCGAAACCGACGACGCCGGGTTCATCGCGTAACTGGAAGTCAGCGTCACCCCTAGCGAATCATCGGGCTTAAGCCATGACCAAAGCGCTAATTTTTCAGTATGATCCGGACAAGACGGGTATCCTAACGCCGGACGTATCCCGCGATAGGACTCTTGGATCAATTGTGTGAGCGTAAATTGATTTCGGCGCTCTAAACCGGCGGCAACCCTCAGTTCTCGGTGAACCCATTCAGCAGCCGCTTCCGCAAACCTATCCCCGAGCGCTTTGACCAATAGAGAAGAGTAGTCGTCCAGTTGCTCCTCATAAGTTTTTGCAAATGCTTCGACGCCTTGGATAGACACGCAAAATCCGCCCAAATGATCCTGCTCCGACAAATAGTCAGACAGCGAGCGATATGCAGTATGGGGATCGATTTTCTTTTTTTGTTGTCGAGGAAACACAAAGGAAACACCTGCGGATTTCAGCGCAACAGTATCCCCTGTCTTGACTGTTTCATCAAATCCATACACGGCTTGAGTAAGAAATGCCTTTTTTTCTACGATCGCTTTAAGCAAAATTTCGGCATCGCTATAGAGCTTTCTTGCTTGCTCGCCGTACTTTTCGGACTCCAAAATTTTTGGAAACGATCCCTTAAGTTCCCAAGTCCAAAAGAACGGGGACCAATCGATCAACTCAATGAGTTCGGGTAGGGGGATGTTCTTTTGTTTCACCCCTAAAAACGGCGCAGGAACGCGAGGCTCGGTGGTTATAAATTTCCGTTCTACAGCCTCGACATACGTCACCAAGTCACGTGTTTTTTTCTGTTGATTATAAATTTCCTTGAGCTGTTCTTGTTCTCGCTTTAAGGTCGCAAACGCATTTTTCTTTTTCTCTACGGTCGAATAGTCGTTGCACAC
>JAIXVT010000170.1 GCA_027482725.1 Pseudomonadota bacterium
GAATTCCACAGGAGCTTGTTTTAAGGCTAAAGCGATCCGCACTCTCCAAGAGGAGGACGACCTCCAGTAATGGTAAAGTCGTGTGGGTATAACCGGAGGAAGAGTATTCATGACTGCTAAAGAACGGCCCTGCGAACCGTGTTGCTGAGTCGCCCGAGTTCACTTACTTCGAGAACGAATTCGTCGTTAGGCTTAATCCATACCGCATCATCGGTTTTCGATCCATTCAGCTCAAGGTAGCACCCGGTACCAACGGTTCCTGATCCGATAACTTCGCCCGGATAGACCGTAACGCCATAGCTGACACGTTCAAGGATTTGCGCAAACGTCCAGGTCATGTCCTTTAGGTTTCCCGCAGAAACGGGTTTGCCGTTGTGGAAGGCTTTCATCTCTAAATCAAATCGCTCGCCGTTTGGACCGGGAATACGGCGGTGCTCTAGCTCATCCCGGGTCACCAAATAAGGCCCAAGTGAGGTGGCAAAATCCTTGCCTTTTGCGGGACCTAAATTCAATTTCATTTCTTGAAATTGAAGTTCACGTGCTGACCAATCGTTCATGATCATGTAACCAAAAATGTAATCGTCAGCCCGAGCAGCCGGAATGTTTCTTCCTTCTTTTCCGACGACGATTGCAACCTCAAGTTCAAAATCAAGGCGTTCCAGCGCCTGATCTTGGACAAAAATTTCTCCGGGTCCCGTGACCGCGAGGTGATTGGTAAAATAAAAAACTGGAAAGTGATCAAACTCAGGGATCATGGGGACACCCCGAGATTTGCGTGCGGCTTCAACGTGTTGGCGGAACGCATAGCCGTCGCGCATTGAAACAGGTTTCGGCACCGGTGCCAACAAAAGGAGTTCGGCTTCTGAGCGCCAATACGGATCTCGATTCCCAAATTTTTCCAGACATTGGGTAACCCATGGGCCGAGCACTTCTGCGTGTGCAATGAATGTGTTCATGTCACTCAGAGTGGGGAGGTGCGGGAGGTTTTGGGGAAGCGCTAGGCGCTCGCTTTCGGCAAGAAGAGCAAGGTTGAGAATCTGTGATCCACGCTTGATGCCGATTCGGATATTTCTGTTTTCATCAGAGAATGAAACGTAAATCATTTGGTCTCCCGCAATAAAAAAAGGCCCAAAACCATGGGTTTTGAGCCTCTATTATCAGCTGTTCACTGAAAATTACCAGTTCTTTTTGTCTGCAAAAACTTCTTTCAAGGACTTAGGGAAAGACCAACGTGGTTTTTTGCTGGCAGGTCGCGCTTTTTGATCCACCATTTCGCCGGTGAATGGACTGCGAACTTTTCCAGATTTGCGCGCTTTGATTTCACGGCGCACGATTGCTCCGATCACCGGGAAACGGATACGTTCCCCTCCTGCAGCAAGCTTGGCTCCCTTTAGAAAGGCAGACTCAAGAACTTCTTTGAGTTCTGAGCGTTTGATTTTCACTTCGCCGGATCGAGAAACCTCTGCGACGTTCACAACGCCTTCGTAGATTTCGTTCAGGAAGTTATATTTTTTCTTTGGTGTTTTCTTAGCCATGGAGATGCTCCTTTTTTTAAAGTTATACTTTTGTTCTAAGGATGCGTTAATTTTCACGCAAGCGAAAAATAAAAAACTTTTAAAAAAAGCCGTAAATTGGCCATGATTCCGTTCCTGGGATCAGAAAAGGTGCTAAATAATGCAAAAAAAGCCATATTTTTTATTTGATTTTGATGGAACTCTGGTGAGTACCGAGGAAATTGCCGTGCGTATTCTGGATCAAGAGCTTCGGCGCTTGGGATTGGAGCAGGTTGCACCAACGGCCTCGCGTGCGATTGTGGGCCGGACCTGGGCTTCCGCGTTTCAGTTGATTCGTCATTTTTTTCCGGATCAGTCCGATAGTGTTTCCGCCCGCGTACAAGCCCAATACCAAGAGGTGATCCAAGGGGGCGCGCCTTGGATCGAAGGCGCCTTGGACTTTATCCGCGAAATCAAAAGACAAGGGTTTCCTTTGGCGCTGGTTACGGGCTCATCAAGAAGGGAAGTGGATGCGATTTTATCTCCTGTGGGTGCGCACGCTTTGTTTGACGTGATTCTGACGAGTGAAACCTACGAAAGAAGCAAGCCCCATCCCGATCCCTACCGGAAGGCACTGGAATTTTACCGTGCGCTGCCTGAAGATGCTCTTGTTTTTGAGGATTCGGTTGCGGGGATGGACTCTGCACGTGCCGTGGGTGCCCCGTTTATTCAAGTGCGTGGACATGGATTACCCGATGCCAAAGATGCGTTGTTGACGGTGTCGAACTACAGGGATTTGATGCTTGAATCCGTTCTCAAGATTTGGGCCACTCCAAAATAGGAAGAATTTACCCGTGTTTACAGATCCCGAGCCTCATCCGGTGCGTCTTTGTGGGAAACTGGTTGCATGATGAAGTCTGTTCATTCCGGTGATTTCAAAGAAGATTTAAAAGAAGACTTAAGGGTCGAGCAGGTTTTGGAAACGGTCGAGGATATCCGAAAATTTTTGACCCATTTTGAGTCAAAAAAAGTAGATACGTTGCTGGGACTAGAGGGGTTTGCTTTTGATGTTTTAAACCTTCAGAAAAATCATCGTGCCGCACAAGATCGGCTCCAAGCACTAGAAGGCCAGGTAGAGAGGGAGCAGAGCGCTCATCGAGAACAAGTCATTCGCTTTGAAATGCTTCAGCAGGAAAAAGACCACAGAATAGCGGAGATTTCCACGCAGTTCGCTCACGTCCAGAAAATCAATAACGACTTACAAGATGAAAATCGCTCTCTCAACCAAAAACTCCACGACTTGACCCAAGCCTGGAGCGTGGATCGATCCCACAATGAAAACAAAATCAAAATGCTTGAAGAAGAATCGTTAAAAAACCTTAAAGAGGCTCAGGAGCTCAACGAAAGATTGGTGAAAGAGCTGACTCTTCTGAGAAAGAAAATAAAATTGAAACTTCAATCTGCGCTTGATCAAGCCCTTCGCCTCAGCGATGACAGTGAACGAGCTTAAGTCGGAGCATGCTGTTCAAAGCCTATTCGCCATCATCTCCAATGGCTTCTACGGGACAAGCTTCTTGTGCGGCTTTGGCACGGGTGATTTCTTCTGGAGTCACGGGTTGTTTGAACACATACGAATACCCGTGATCATCATTCCTCATAAAAGAATCCGGAGCTTCGGAACGACAGGCATCGCAGTCGATGCATTGGTCGTCTACATAAAATCGGCCCTTAGCGTTGTCGCCCCATTTTTTAGAAAGGTCTGCCATGTTCAAAAACATGCGGAATATTCGGTAAATTGTCAATATGTTCAACAAGTTGTTGATTCTTTAAACCCGGTGAATGCCTATGGATGAGTCGATCAAGGCCCAGCCATCACCTGAAATCGTTGTGGTTATCTCCGACTGTCATTTGTCCGGAGGTCGATATGTTGAGGGGAAGTTCAATCCTCACGAGGATTTTCATTTTGATCGGGATATGGAGGATTTTTTTAGGTATTTCTCCGAAGGCCGTTACGGGGAAGGATGTTCGGTCGAGCTTGTTCTTAATGGTGATTTTTTGGATTTTCTGAATGTTCCTTATCTCGGTGAATTCGAAGAGGCGATCACCGAACAAATTGCTTTGGCCAAATGGTCTCAGATTTTTAAGGGTCATCCCCGGGTCATGTCGGCGTTGAAGCGCTTTGCCAGTCTTCCGAAAAAAAAAATCACCTATTTAGTGGGGAATCACGATGCCGAGCTTTTTTTCCCAAAGGTGTCCGAAGCGATAACCCGTGCGTGGGATCCTGAGGGCTGTTTTCCCAGTGATAAAGTTCAGGTGGTCACCCATACGGATCGGCTGATCTATCCGGGAGGACTTGAGATTCATCATGGAAACCAGTTTGAAGAAAGCAACCAACTTGATTTCAACCGCCCTTTTCACGAGTCTCCATCTGGCGAAAAACTTCTCAATATCCCTTGGGGAAGTATTTATGTGATGAAAATTGTGAACCGGCTCAAAGCAGAGCGGCAGAACCTCGATAAAATTCGTCCCTTCAAAGTTTTTGTACTGATGGGACTCTTGTTTGATTTTTTCTTTACTCTCAAGTTTTTATCACTCAGCACTTTTTACTTTGTGCGAACCCGGTTACAGTCCCTGCGGGATAGGCAAGCCTTGGGATTTTGGAAAAGTATAAAAATTTTGAATCAGGAGACGGGAAACTTTTTTTTAGATCTTGAAGCTCAGGCTCGGGGTGTTTTGGCGGCCAACCCCACAACGAAAACAATCATTTTTGGCCATACCCATCTCCCGATGCATCGAGTTTACGAAGACGGGAGGCAGTACATCAACACAGGGACTTGGACAAAGATGGTCATGCTCGACTGGAGATATATCGGAGAGCCGTCCCGTAGAACTTTCGCGCTGGCTCGCAAATTGGATCAGGGTTGGGACGCCGAACTTCATCAATGGAACGGCTCAGGACAGCCTTATGCACCCTATTTGGGATAATCGGCTCATTCACGTGGGTATCGGGTTTCTCCTGTTGCTCGGAGCGTGCACTCAAAGCGCGGATTCTGGGTCGACCTCTACCGGAGGGTCTTCGGCGTGCGTTACTCCAAGTTTGACCGCTTCCCAGTGGACGCCCGCAATTCCAGGTGCTGGAGCGTCCCAGTACAAGCAACCCTCTTTACCGTCGGAAACAACACTACTCCCTGAGGTTTCGGGCGAGTTAGTGAGTTTGAATGATCCATGGTCCAGTGCTCAAGAAATAGCAGTGAGTCTTGGGACGTTTTCTGCAACGGACTTTGATGTGAACGGATCGCTGACTTTGATTGCCGAAACAAAAAATTTTCCGTTTTCATCTGGGGGAGCTTACCCCGTTTTGGTGGGACTTGAAGTTCAACTTGCAGGTGGCGGCACCGTGGATCTTGTGAATTTAAAGCGGGCGGGTACGGGGGGAGATTGTGCACAGTCTGGAATGTATATTTGCTCCGGAAGCTCTTGTTCGGCCAACAGTTCTTGCACGGTTCAATCTCCAAGCAGTTTTTCAAATCGTCGGGATTGGGAGCAATTTCAAATCTCTAGTTTTGGCTATGTCTCCCACAATTCTTTTCCGCGTTGTGAAGGCGGCGCTGGGCAACCCTGGAGTTCAAGCGATTGTCCGAGCGCGGTATCGGGGCCTCTCCCGGCGGGAGTGTATACCGCTAAATACATTTTGATGACTGACGTCATATCTGATCTTGCTGGTGCCACCGCAAATCTCCGGGTCAGCCTGATCAAAAAACAAGATGCAACGGCAAGAAATATTGCCGCGTCTAATGGCGCGATAGATTTGAATGTTGTCATAGTTGGAGGCTCCAATGTTTCAGCCACACAAAGCGCTTTAGGACGTCAGAATTTGAATTTGCTTTTCGAAGAAGTGCAGTCGCTCCTCAGTTCCGAGATCAACGTAAAGCTCGGGGATGTGCGCGCCTTGGATTGGAGTGATGCTCAGGGCGGAGGTCTTTATTCCACAGTAAACGTTGATGATCTGGGCGATGTATTCGAATGCGGTAGTCTCGGAGTGGCTCAAGCAGGCTATACTAGTGGAATTAATGTTTTTTTAGTGGATGAAATTCCCTACGACAACTCGGGCCTTACGATTTTAGGGCTAGCCGGGGCAATTTTTGGTCCTCCTGTTTTCGGTTTGCCCACGAGTGGTTTGGCGTTTACCACGTTTGGGTTATTGGGGGACTTCAATGCCTCGTGCACCGTGGGCAATTGTCCCCGAAACAGTCAGGATGATGAATTTTTAGAGACTGCGGTAACGATTGCTCATGAAATCGGTCATTATCTCGGGCTGAATCATCCTTCAGAGTCTCGTTCGGGAGCAACTCAAAATCACGACTCCCTCACTGATACGCCCCAGTGTTTGGCTCGGAGTTATTTGGGAAGTTATCGCTTGGATCAATTCGCCTGTATTCAAGACACTACAAGTACACTGAACAGCAGCACCTGCGCCACGGCTTGTCCCAATTACTTTTCAGCGGGCACCAATGGGTTTAATGCGGGATCTTCTCGTGTTTCTAATTTTTGTCCGACTGCGGAGGCTTGCCAGTTTAACCACCTCATGTGGTGGACCACCAAGTATCGAAAAAAGGTGGCTGGGGCGTGGCAACAGGATGGGAATATGATTTCGGACCAGTCTTCGGCAAGAGTTCAATGGAACCCCCATGTTCAATAAAGGACTAAGCATGCGCTTCAGGCGATTTTTTAGGTTAGGGATGGCTTTTCTCTTCTGGGGTGTTTCCTCGTATGCGCAAACGGGAGACATCGAAGCTGAGGTTAAAAGTTTACTCAGAGAAATCCATGTTAACGAACAGGTGATTCAGCGTTGGAGGCGTCTTCCTCCTGCCGAGGTCATTCAAGTTTTGAATCGACTAGAGCGGACTACAGAGTCGGCTTACCAAAAAAAGCGGATTCAGCGTATACGGGGATTTATTTCCAGAACACCTGACCCACGCAGCGACAAGCGTAAGCGGGATTTGGAAAGTCAGCGCGCGGCGGTACGTGAAGAGCGTCAGGATAAAAAGAATAAAAATCTGCGTGAACCCGAGGGGGTTTACAAAATTAAAAAAGAATACAATCACTAACGCACTTATGGGGACATGAGCGCAGAACGGTCGAATCCATGAGGGAAAAGATCCTTAAACTTGTGGGTGATTTCTTCTCCCTGAGGATTGACTCGGGATAACTCCATGTCAGCCGTCGCAAATTCGTTTAAAACCTGTCGACATAATCCGCACGGGGACCATGGGGGCGAGTCATCGGTCGCAACGACAACTCGACCTATTTTGATATGCGGGCCAAATTCGGCAACCGCGCGTAGGACTGCGGTCCGCTCGGCGCAGATCGTCGCTCCATAAGAAGAGTTCTCGACATTACAGCCTTGCACAATGTCCCCTGAACTCAGTTCGATCACACAGCCTACTTTTTTCAGCGAATAGGGAGAGTACGAATGATTCATGGCATCGATGGCCATAAGGGTTAGTTTTTTGTTCATGTGGGTACGACCTCAATCAAAAGTTTGGGGGCTGTTTTTTTTTGGGTTTTGATTTTTACAAGATCCCGAAGACGCTCGCCTATCAACGCACTATTGAGTTTACCGGAGGAGAACACAGTGAACAGCGGATCTCCTTGGCGCACGGATTGACCAATTTTTTTATGGACCAAAATTCCCACAGTAGGATCAACCTGATCGGATGTTTTTTTTCGTCCCGCACCCATGTCGACCAAGATTTTTCCCAGTGCTTCTGTTTCAATTTCGGTTACGAATCCTTTTTTTGTCGACGTGATTTCAAAAATTTTTTCAGAATTAAGATAATATTTCGGGTTTTCGAAAGTCTCAATTTTTCCGCCTTGGGCCGCAATCAGGGCTAAAAATTTTTCGTAAGCAGAACCATCTTCAAGCTTTTGTAGAGCAAGTTTTCTGCCCTCGGCCCGTGTTTTGACTTTTCCGGATCCTTCGAGCATCAGCGAGGCCAGGTGGAGCGTGATTTCCTTAAGATCAAGCGAACTTAGTCCAAACGGATTTAGAGTCTCATTTCGTAAGACTTCTAGGCACTCAAAGATCTCCACGGCATTGCCGCAGGCGTATCCCAAAGGTTGATCCATATTCGTTAGGCTTGAGATCACTTTAAGACCAGATAATTTACCCACGTTTTTAATCATTTTCGCCAAGGCCAGCGCTTCTTTTTTTGTTTTAAGAAAGGCCCCTGCGCCCACCTTGATGTCCATCACAAGGGTTTTTGTTCCCTCCGCGATTTTTTTTGACAAGATGCTCGATGTAATGAGGGGAATACACTCCACCGTGGCAGTTACATCGCGTAGCGCATAAATTTTCCGGTCGGCTGGAGCAATTTTTTCACTTTGAGAAATGATGACACATCCCACGGTTTTAAGTTGCTCATGAATTTCGGCTTCGCTCAAAATGACCTTGAATCCCGGTATGGACTCCAGTTTGTCGATGGTCCCTCCGGTGTGCCCAAGCCCCCGACCAGCCATCATTGGAACCGTTAAGCCACATGCTGCGACGAGAGGTGCAAGAATTAATGAAACTTTGTCACCCAGTCCTCCGGTAGAGTGTTTGTCCGCAAGATACCGATGTCCTTTGATGGACCAGTCGTAACGTTGTCCACTTTCCACCATGGCTTGCGTAAGCGCCGCCGTTTCCTTAAAGTTCATCGATGAAAAATAAGTGGCCATAAGCCAAGCGCTCATTTGATAATCCGGTATCGTTCCTTCGGTGTATCCTTGGATGAGGGCTTTGATTTCCTCGGGGGTATGCTCTGCTCCGTTCCGCTTATTTTGAATAAAGTGAGGGACAGCAAGGGTGTTGGGGGAGTCTGAATTTGGTATTGCTTTTGGTCTCATCGGAGTGCTTCCCAAAATGATTGTCCCGCCACTTGCTCGTGTGCTGTTTTTCCCGTGAGTCCCTCGTAAAGCGTGACGCCCATATCAGCAAATGATTTTCGAATTCCCACATTTACTGGAGACGAAATCAGCTCAGAGTATCCCCACACTGGGACATATTCACGGGTGTGATCCGTGCCCCGAAACGTAGGATCGTTTCCGTGATCGGCAGTAATCAACAAAACATCCTCTTTTTTGAGTTCTTGGATGAAGCGCCCCAAGTGCAGATCAAACTCTTCCAGACATTCTCCAAATCCCACAGCGTTTCGGCGATGGCCATAATTCATGTCGAAATCAATTAAGTTACAGTAGATCAAACCAGACTCTTGTGTCTTTAGGCGCTCACGAAGTCTGAGCATCCCGTCTTCGTTGCCTTCGGTGTCTTGGTTTTCAATGATGCCTTGGCCGGCAAAAATGCTTTTGATTTTTCCGACCCCAAACACGGGTACTTGCTTTTCCGTTAGAAGGTTTAAAACCGTTTTTCCGTGGGGGAGTAGAGCGTAGTCTTTTCTGCGGTACGTTCTTGTAAAAGGTGTTCCTTGCGCGGGTTCCCCGACAAAGGGTCTGGCAATAACGCGTGAAATGTTCAATCGATCGCAGATTTTTCGGGCAATTTCACAGATTTTATAAAGACGGTCCAAGCCAAAGTGAGTTTCATGTGCGGCGACTTGCCAAACGCTGTCGGCCGACGTGTAAAGAATCGGTTTTCCGGAACGGAGGTGTTCTTCTCCGAGTTCATCAATAATTTCCGTACCGCTTGCCGCGCGATTTCCCAAAACCCCAGGGAGTCCCGTTGCCTCTAACCATTCCTTGATCGCCTCTGCCGGGAAACCATCGGGAAATGTTGCGAACGGGTGGTGAGTGATCAAGCCGGCCATTTCCCAGTGGCCGGAAGTGGTGTCTTTTCCCTGTGAAAGCTCTTGGCATTTTCCGTGGAACGCGTGAGACGAAAGGGGAGTTGAGGGGGAAGAAGCATTCTGATTTAAACCTAAAGCGGAGAGGTGAGGCAAGACGATGGGTCGCCCATGTTTTTTTTCGAAGGCTCCGATAGCATGTTGGAGCGTGTGCGCTCCGACATCACCAAACTCTTGGGCGTCGGGAGTTGCGCCGACACCGACGCCATCGAGAACAATCCATATCGCTCGTTTCATCATAACCTCAATACGTTTCTTTGGGGGTGTCTTGGCCAAGGGCCTGGCCAAGGGATACATGAGAGGGTTGGCCTAATGCCTCGGTGATAATGCGTGGTCCCGAGGACGTGCCAATTCGATCTGCTCCTGCCTGGAGAAAGCCGACGATTTCTGCAAAGTTGCGGATGCCTCCTGATGCTTTGATCTTGGTGTGTTCGGGGATGCAATCTCGAATCAGTTGAATATCGGCGTGGGTTGCACCGAGTTTTTCGGGGTTCTGTGCGAGTTGGGGTAATGCGTATCCTGTTGAAGTTTTTATAAAGTCAAAACCGCACGAAGCCGCAAGTTGGGCAGCAGTTTTTTTTTCGAGATCGTTGAGGTAAGCCGTTTCAAGAATGATTTTTAATGGGGTTTGCTCGCACGACTTTCTGAGCGCATCCAAATCCTTTGTCCAGTAGTCCCATGCCTCAGATTTAATCCAAGTGGTGTTAGACACGATATCGAGTTCATCTGCACCGTGACTGAGGGCTTGGGCGCATTCGGCCTGTCGTGCGGCGGTGCTCCCGTAACCGAGAGGAAAGTCCACGACGCAAACAATTTTGACCGGACTAATGGAATCAGGGAACTGCTGTGATCGATCAGTGGCTAAGATTTTCTTGGCATAGGGAACCCACGCGGGTGGAATACAAACGGAATAGAAGCCGAACTGAAGAGCCTCCCTACAGGCTTGCTCAATGTCCGAATGGGAAAGCGTCGGCTTTAAAACGGTATGGTCAATCCGTTGAGCGATATCAGTGGTTTTCATTAACTCTGTCCTGCAAAAAGTTCTCTATTCCGGCTTTTTATTTGAATAGACCTTTAATTCTGCTATACCCTAAAGACAAGCGTCTGGGAAGAAATCCCGTTAAAAGACAATACATCAAGTAGAAGATTTATAACCACAGATTTAGGAACGTAGAGTTAGGAAATTAGAACACTAAAACAATAACCTGAGGGTGGCGCCCGAGTGCGGGGGCCAAGAGAAAGTTTACTTAAGACAATGATTCCAACGGGATTCCAAAACCCCACACTGTTTAAAGATGTCCTCAAAGGATTATGGCCCTTAACGTTATGCTTGAATGCACAATGGGCCAGACTGCGGGACACACGGGTGTGGACGGTTTATCGGCATGTCTCGTGATTTAAGAAATCAATTCCTTTTGTGAACTTTACCCTCGACTCAGCACGTGGAGTGCTGAACTAGGAGTCAAAAATGGGTAAAGAACTCATCATAAATGCATCCCTTCCTGAAGTCAGATTGGCTTTAATGGAAGAGGGAAAAATTCAAGAACTTATTATTGAGCGCAGCACGGAGCGTGGCATCGTCGGTAATATTTACAAGGGGCGTGTAACCCGGGTTTTGCCGGGAATGCAGGCCGCATTTGTCGATATCGGCCTAGAAAAAGCCGCATTCCTTTATGTGGACGACATTTTTGTTCATCCCAAGGTGATGGGCGAAGAAACGGAAGTGATGGATCAAGATGATGATTCTGAAGAACTTTCGTTGGAATCTCAGGGATCTGATCGCGATTTTGGAGGGGATTCGGAACTTCTGGAAAGCTCTGCACGGGATGACTCTTCGGACGCCGATATTCAAGAAGCCGACCTGGGGGAAGATGAGAGCCCAGAAGAACTTCTGAATGATCATGATATTCGGGGACAATCTGGAGACGGGTTTTCCTCAAGCGATACTCCGGACTCCCGCTCTCCTTTTGTTGAGCCTGCTTTGGAACACGAAGTGTCTTTGCAAAGCGCGCCCGAAACCGATCAAAACTTTATCGAAAGAACAGATCATCACGAATCCTCTTTATCTGGAGAAGGCTCCCCCTCTGTTTCTGAGGAGTTTATGGAGTCCGAAAAAGATTTCTCGGACGAAGGTGGCGAACACGGAGAAGAAGGGGAGGATTCGGGCGAATTCGTTGAATCGGGCGAGCCTTCTGCGGAAAACGACGGGGCGACGGCTAAATCGGCGCCATTAAAAGGACTGCAACAGCAAGGCGGGGGAAGGTTTCGACGGGGACGACATCGCAGGGGGCAAGGACGAGATCGTCAGCGCCAAAATCGCTTTCCTCAAGGACAAGCGACCCAAGATATTCCGGAAGCGATGCACGCCGGAATCAATGAAACCCACCAATACGAGAGTGATCGGTCGTCTATGGACGGGGAAGGCGCAGTTAAGCGAGAGTCCCGCGAGCAGAAGCGCGACCGCCCCGAGTTTAGAGAAAATCGCGGAAAAGATCGGCGCATTAAATCAAAATCTATGCGTCCCAAAGCAACCGCGAACATTGCTGACCTTCTTAAAGAAGGTCAAGAGGTAATTGTTCAAGTTTCAAAAGATCCGATTGCGGCAAAGGGTGCGCGCCTGACGTGCCATGTGAGTTTACCGGGACGTCATATTGTCTGCATGCCGACGATTGATCACGTCGGAGTGAGTCGGCGTATTGAGCGAGAAGACGAGCGTCGTAAGTTGAGAGACT
Source organism: Pseudomonadota bacterium (assembly GCA_027482725.1). Lineage (GTDB taxonomy): Bacteria > Bdellovibrionota > UBA1018 > UBA1018 > CAIMNF01 > JAIXVT01. Next base: position 12,067 of record JAIXVT010000170.1, read on the forward strand.
TTGTGGAGCGCAACCGACCCAAAAAAATGGGATTTATTGTGCGCACAGCTTCTGGGGGAAAAGACCCCGAGTCTTGGATTAAACAAGATATCGATTATCTCTCCCGGATTTGGCGAGAAGTGCGCACGAAAGCCGATGAGGTTTCCGCTCCCGCACAGTTGTACGAAGATTTAAACGTAGTATTGCGTGCGATAAGGGATTGGGTAAATGAGGATATCGAAAAAATTATCGTCGACTCCCGATATCATTTCCATGAGCTTAAGCAATTTGCTGAACGCTTCATGCCGGGACTCTTGGATAAAATTGAATTGTATCAAGGTGATATCCCGGTATTTGATGCTTATGGAATTTCGGCCGAACTCCACCGGTCCTTAGAGCGTAAAGTTTGGCTAAAAAGCGGTGGGTACATCGTTATTGATCAGGCAGAAGCCTTTGTCGCAATCGATGTCAATAC
>JAIXVT010000276.1 GCA_027482725.1 Pseudomonadota bacterium
CATCAGTTAATTGGGGATAAAGATTTTAAGTCCAATCCTTACACGATTTGGAGTAGATATACGGACCCCAGTCGTCCTCAGCGCGGATTTCTGGTTAGAGAAATAAACCAGCAGTTACTCGGGCTTGAGGAGCTAGGTCAGGGGTTTAGGCAAACTTTGCCAGACTTAAATCGTTTGTTTATGCCCGCATCTTTAGTGAGCGCAACCGCTTCTTATCCTGCTCCCGAGTTGATGGTTAGCGCAATGGTTTCCCAGTTGCCCGGCCACCACGCGAAGCACGATGCAAAGCTGCTCCGTGAGTTAGAGGGCCTTGAGCATCGACTCCGGGAGATCGAACGGCGCCAGCAGGGTTATTTCGATCAACTGAACGAAGTCGGTCAGGATTTGGTTCGGGCAGAGGGATTCATTCCGCTGCCGATAGCGTTAGAGATCAACTCCGGACGTGACGCACTTCAACAAATCAGCGAATTGATCCGGATGTGGAACGACGGCCTTGCCGAGGTTCGTAACCGGTTGGGTGGGGCTGCCCCATCCCGTTAACTGGCTCCCGACGGTTCTGGTGAGGTCGGGTTAAACACCTGAAAACAAAGAGTTTTTCCGATTTCCCCTAGGGAGGGGCTAAGGGACGGACACTAAGGTTCGGAACCCAAAAGGTTTTTTTTTTTTTTTTAGAAATGTACTGGGCCGGTTAAGGCGCACCCCAATACCTTAAGCTTTCCCCGCTCCCCGCCGATAGGTTTAATGGAGAGGCCTATGAAAATGCGTTGGCTGGTACTGACAGTTGCAGTTTGGTTTTTGGGAGCCTGTTCGTCGTCCCGCGTGGATGAAACGGGTGCTACCGATTCCACAAGCGGAAGCACCGACTTCCAGACTGGGGAACAATCCGCGGTAACGGACGCGCTACCTCCGGTTTCAGACCTCCCGCCGCCACCAGATGTGCCAGGGGATTCGCCCGTCCAAGAAAATGTGGACGTCGCCATGACTCCCCCAGTACCCGAGTCCCTGCCGGCCGCGTCCTCGGACCCGACACCTGCCGAGTCCGTAGCTACAGACGTGCCCCCGCCACCACCCGTGGTCGAGACGCTCCCTGCCGCCCCTCAGAATGAGTCCGAACTGGCGGCAACTCCGTTACAAAGTAATACTGAGGAATCGGCTGCAGTGCCGGAGTCGGTATCAGGAGATTTTGAAAAATACACCGTAAGGTCAGGCGACACCCTCATGAAAATTGCCTTTGAGCACTACGGAGATCTTTATCGATGGCGTGAGATTTTTGAAAACAACCGGCAAGCCCTAGCGAGCAGTGAAAAATTAGAAAAGGGTACTGAGTTGCGTTTGTCGACCTTGGGGAAAAGAAAAATTGAACGAAAAGGATTGCGCTACTTGATCCAGCCCGGAGACACCTTGGGCAAAGCTTCCCACCACATTTACGGCACGCCAAAGCGGTGGCGAAAACTGTGGGAGTTTAATCGGGACCTGGTCAAAGACCCCAATAAAATTTATGCCGGATTTAATTTAGTTTACAAACCATTCAGACGCTTGGCTTCAACTCGGCAATAGGGGTATCCTGACCCCATCATGAACAGCCAATCTCGTCAGTTTGATCCTGATACCGTCCCCGGAGAATACAACGTTGTTGCGCTTTGGGTGAATCCCCGCAAACAACGACTCATTGCAGGTGCCCTTGCCGGACTTTTTGCAGGCACCTTGTTGCTTATTTTTGGAATCCTCTATTGTGTGTTCACGGGGAATGAGTGGTTAGCACCTTTTAAAATTCCTGCTCTGTATGTGATGGGCGGATCTGCGATGGCCTATGGGTTTGGCCCAGCCGTTTTTGTGGGAACCGTGATGCATTATATCGGGAGCGCTTTGATTGGGATGTATTATGCGCACGCAACGGGGGTAAACCACAAAGGCGCACTTTTTGGAGTGGGTCTCACTTGGGCTGCTTTTGGTTGGGTGTTTATCACCAATCTTTTTAGCCCGGCGTTCCGCGCGTATTTCGCAGCAGAAATCCCTCAAGGGGTAATGTTTTTTGCTTGGATTGTTTTTGGTTTGGGATTGATGTCCGTGGCTTGGTTTGACCCCAATGCGCCCAAAAGTCCTGCGGATTTTAAGAAAAAATAAGACTCAATAAAGTAAAGTTTATTGGGCTTTAGGGGCTGTCCTCTTAGAGGGCGGCCTTTTTTTTTAAAATAGCGGTAGTGCTGCGCCCTTTGAGAAGCGGAATCGTTTTTACCTTTCCACCGTGGTGCAGGACCCAATCGGCCCCTACAATCGTAGAAAGGGTATAGTCTCCACCCTTAACCAAAAGGTGAGGAGTAAATTTTTGAATCAGCTTGATCGGGGTTTCTTCCCCAAACCAAGTGACCGCATCCACGCACTCCAGTGCGGACATCACTAGAGCCCGGTCTTTAAGGGGGTTAACGGGACGAGACGGACCCTTAAGCTCAGATACCGAAGCGTCGGTATTCAGGGCAACGATTAAAAAATCCCCTGATTTTTTCGCTTTTTGGAGATACGTCACGTGACCTGCGTGGAGGATGTCAAAGCAGCCATTGGTGAATACGATTTTTTTTTGTTTCAGTCCGCGAATTTTTTTTTGGAGTTGGGCGGGAGACAGAATTTTACTTTTCATCCGATTTTACCAAAATGATCCTGAGGTTTTTTGAGCAGGAGAATTCCACCCAAACCGATCCCTACGGATACGATTAAAGATCTAAAGAGAAAAGATTTTGGTCGCGAAATATAACCTAAATTGAGGAGGTATTTTCCTAGGCTGTTCCCAAAAAGAGTTTCTTGAAGCGCGATAAAAAAACCTTGAGACAAGAGAAACAGTGCCAAGTAGTCCCAGGGATTGAGTTCAAAAACAGCAAAGTTAAGTTCGATATCTAAGGTAAAGAGAACCCAAAGGTTGCTCAAGATCCAAAATCCAGCGTGAAAAATCGTATCGAGCAAATAGGCCATCATCCGGCGCGAAGTGCAATCCTCTTGAATAGAAACAAACTCAGTAACGGGTGGGGCTTGAACGGTTTCTCGCAGAGGCGAAATGAGCGGTGCCGCTAAAGTTGGAGCTACTCCCGGGGGTGGGGGGCGGCGAGGAGCAATAGGCGCACTGAGCGGTTGTGGGGTTTGTGCGTAAGGAAGGCCTTCGGAAAAAGTGTGAAACCCCATACCGCCATGGAGTGGTGCGAACGCAATTTTCTCGGAAGGCGATGACTTTCGGGGCTGCTCTTTAGGTGTTTCGGTGTTCATAAAAGATTCCTTGCAGTTGAGCGCAGGCGGCTATAGCCGCGGTTTCGGCGCGTAAAATGAGCGGACCTAGATGGCAACGGATCAGCGCAGGATTGCGCATCACTTCTTGCCGTTCTTTGGGGCTAAACCCGCCCTCGGGGCCAACCCAAAGGGTCACGGGTTGAGGAGTAGGAAGGGGGCGTGAACGCAATTCGGTGATTAAGGTCTTGCCCTCTCGGATTTCATCGCAAACATAGTGGGCACCGGCAGAGAGGCTGAGCGTGGCAGAATAAAAATCCAGAGGAGTTGCGATTTGAAGTCGGTCCAAGCGTCCGCACTGTTTTAGGCTTTGATCTGCAATTTTTTGGAGACGACTTTGAATTTGTTCGGGACCTTTTTTCTCTACGCGCACTACCGTAAATTCATGGAGGATAGGGGTAAGTTGTCTTACGCCGAGTTCTACAGCTTTTTCGACGACCCATTCCATCGCGTCTCCTTTAAGTAAGCCCATCATGAGTTGCAGAGGAACAGAAAGTCGTGTGGAATCGGTCTGTGGTTGTTGTAACGCGCGGGCGACAACGGATTTCCCATGACGCTCCCAAACAGCGGTTACGTAGTGTCCCGATCCGTCCAGCAGCTCAAACGGGGTTTCTGGATCTAAACGTAAAACTTGAATGAGGTGATTGGATTCAAGGACAGGGAGTTCTACCGTATCATTTTTCTGGGGAAGTCGATCGCAGAGTACCCGTCGCATGGGCCTATTTTACCTTGAGCTTGGATAAAAACTGAAACGAATTCATGTCCTCTCCCGAGAGGGTTTCAACGCCGTTCAGTCGGTCGTCCCGCCATTGCAAACTATGATTCCATCGGTAAAGTTGGATTCCCGACTCAAAAAGACTTTGATCGACCGGGTGATCCGCAGTCTCGGGAAACCAGCGCCGATTCACCACCTCAAACTGTTCTGCTCGCACCGCGCTCAAGTATTTGCTGGGATCAAGCATGATCAATTTGAGATGAATTCCACAGGGAGAAAGGCGGTGTTTCAGATCGTAAAGAAGTTCATACCCTTCACGCTGAGGCGTGGTCAGCGCCCG
>JAIXVT010000185.1 GCA_027482725.1 Pseudomonadota bacterium
TCGTCAATTTGCGCCTCAGTGAGTTTTTGTGGTGTAGCCATAGTCTAGGGGTAACGGGAAACGTGGGGTTTCTCAACAAAAACCCCCCAGCACCCTGCGCTTGACAGCGAGGGGATCAGGCCAGGGCAAGCGGGATGCCCTCCCGTCGCAACCCCCGTAAAATGTAGCGGTTGTGGGATTCGATAAAGATCCACAAGTGGCTCATGAGCCGATCCCGTCGCTTGGTGGTGTTCCACGTTCGGCGGTTTAACCGACTGACGTTGGCCCGTAGTTTGGCAAGGGTGTGATTGATCGCAAACAAGGGATCAAACGCCCCGACCTTCAATTCGCCCAGTCCGTGGGGCTTGGCCCGTCGCGCGTAAAATGTCTTATGCTGTGCGCCCGGGAATACTTTCTTTACCGTCCACGGGTAGCGGGGGCATTCGTCCGACTTGATCTCGGCGAATTCACTGATCCATGATTTTAGGCTTACGAGCAATTTGCGCAGAGACTTGATTCGGTCGTCAGGTAGTACCCCGTATTTTGCCTCAGAACGGTCTTTGTACACAGGATGCGGTGGCATTGAGCACACGTCGAAACCCAAGATAATCCGCTGATTCGTCACAACAACGGGAAGACTGAGTGGCAAGAGCTTGGTTTTTTCGAACGTCTCGGCCTCGTCAAACTGCACATGGGTCGCACACTTTCCATTAAACGCTTTTTCTAGAGTCTCCCTGTTTTTCTCCTGGCACACGGCGCCGAGCTGCTGCACCCGGAGTTCAATGGTTTTAAGGTTCACGCCCACGAGTGCCGCCGTTCGACTCAAGCTCATGTTCGAGAGCAGGAGTCTACGCACGGTCGTGTTGATGTGCCGCTTCTTCTGGTAGTACGTCCAAAGGAGGGTTGCTAACGAAAATCCTCGCCCGCACACCTTACACTGGTAACGTGGCACGCGGCGCTTTCTCCCCTTGCGGGGGAAGGTCCCTTTTTTGATCACGTGACCGGATTTGAGACCTAATTTTAAGGCGGATTTGGATCCACAGCAGTTTTGTTGATTCATGCCCCACGCAACTGCAGGTTTCGGGCCAAGTTACCGGGGGTTAGCCGTGCCGCCCGCCTCGGCAGGTGCAGGATTCTGGGGGGTTTTTGGGAAAGGTCTGCTACAATCCCCCCATGAACTTTTATCGCGCCAAAAATGAATCCATCTTGTCCTATATGCCCGGATCACCGGAAAAACTCGCGCTGAAAAAAGCGCTTGCCGATGTTGATCGTGAAGTCGTGGAAATCCCGTGCGTCATTGGGGGCAAAGAAGTCCGAACCGGCAACATCTTCGAGGTCCGAATGCCCCACGATCATCGTCATGTCATCGCGCGTGTCCATTTGGCGGGACCGCAGGAAATCGCTTCAGCAGCGACAGCCGCGCTAGCGGCAAAGAAAGAATGGGAGTCGCTCCCGTGGCAACATCGCGCGCGCATTTTTCTCAAAGCCGCCGAACTCCTCTCCGGTCCGTGGCGTCCGATCCTTAATGCCTCCACTATGGCCGGGCAGTCCAAAAACGTTTTTCAGGCCGAAATCGACTCCGCTTGTGAGTTCGCAGATTTTCTGCGTTTTAATGTTCAATTTTACGAAGATCTCCAAAACGATCAGCCGCTTAACGCCGATGGCGTGCTGAACACCCTAGAGTATCGCGCGCTTGAGGGGTTTGTCTTAGCCATCACACCGTTCAATTTTACGGCGATTGGCGCAAACCTCCCGTCGGCACCGGCATTGATCGGCAATACCGTCGTGTGGAAACCCACAGAGTCTCAGTCGTTATCCGCATATCGCACGTTCCAGCTTTTTCAGGCGGCGGGACTCCCGGATGGTGTGATTAATTTTATCCCTGCACATGGGCCGACGGTCAGTGACGTTCTCCTGAAACACCCGGAGTTAGCGGGAATTCACTTTACCGGATCGACTCAAGTGTTCGATACCCTCATTCAGCGTGTTGGAGAAAATACTCCGTACTACAAAACTTATCCCAAAATTGTGGGCGAGACCGGCGGTAAAGATTTTATCCTTTGTCATCCTTCGGCGGATCTCGATGTTTCCATTACCGCACTGGTGAGAGGTGCTTTCGAATACCAAGGACAAAAGTGTTCGGCAGCCTCGCGCGCGTATATTCCCGAATCACTTTGGCGACGCATGAAAGACCCCTTGATCGAAACCACGCGCGCCATAAAAATGGGCGACGTGCGCGATTTCTCCGTGTTTATGGGTGCTGTTATTGACGAGCGTTCCTTCACGCGTTTGGATCGCGTGTTGAGCGAAGCCAAGAACGATGCCAAGAACGATGCTCGTATCCAGGTGCTTCAGGGAGCAAAAACCGATAAAACTCAAGGATGGTTTGTCGAGCCCACTCTGTTAAAGACCAATGACCCCAAAAGTCCCACTATGGTCACCGAACTTTTTGGCCCGGTATTGACGTTATACGTTTATCCGGACGCTCAGTATGCCGAGACATTAAATCTGGTTGATCAAACCTCTTCGTATTCACTCACTGGGGCGATTCTTTCTCAAGATCGTGCAGCAATTCATCAGGCGATGTCTGCACTTCGGCACGCCGCCGGAAATATCTACATCAATGACAAGTGCACCGGTGCTGTTGTGGGACAGCAGCCGTTTGGAGGCGCGCGGCGATCCGGCACCAATGATAAAGCGGGGAGTATGATGAACTTGCTCCGCTGGGTTTCACCACGCACGGTGAAAGAAACGTTAAATCCCCCAAAATCCCCATGGTATCCGTACATGATGGAACCCTAAAACCATGACCACTATAAATAAGAGACCCCGTTCATTTGTAAGCGCAGCACTTGCCGGGATCGTTTTGGCGATTACCGCAAGTTGTACATCAAAACCTAAAACCCAGGTCGAATCGGCGTATGATGAATCCACGGCGCAGCGAGAAAAGCTTACCCCTGAAATCTCATCGCGTGCGGTTGCCGAGTCCAAAAAAGTCATGGTTTCCACTCAGGGCACAGCATCGACTGATGCTGCGGTGAATATCTTAAGGCAAGGCGGAAACCTCACTGATGCCGCAATTGCCGCATCGTTTGTGATATCGGTTGAACGCCCCCATTCTACGGGACTGGGTGGTGGCGGCTTTTGGATTTATCACTCCAAAAAGCGGAATAGAACTTGGGTTTTCGATTTTCGTGAACGTGCGCCAAAAAAAGCGCATGAAAAAATGTACCTAGATGACCAAGGAAACGTTATTCCTAAAAAATCATCGTTGGGCGTGCACGCCATTGCGGTGCCAGGGTTGATTAAGGGTCTTGCTCAAATTCATAAGCGCTTTGGAAAACTCTCGTGGAAAAAAGTGATTGCGCCCGCAATCGCTCTCGCCGAAAAGGGGGTTCCCGTTTACCCCCGCTTAGAGCGAAGCATAAGTTATCTTCGGAAAAAAACGCAGGATCACGACGGGGATTCTAAAATCTCCGATCCTGAACTCAACGCGCTCATTCTTCGTTCGGACGGTTCGCCTAAAAAAATCGGCGACGTGATTGTGCAAAAAGATTTAGCGCAATCCCTGCGCACGATAGCCCGTGATTATGGAAAATCGTTTTATCACGGCAAATGGGCCAAGGACGTGGAAAAGTTCACTCAAGGATGGATTACTCGTGCAGATCTTGCAGAGTATCAGGTCAAAGAGCGCCAAGTCTTAAGGCAAAGAATCAGGGATTATGACCTTCTCACCATGCCACCACCAAGTTCGGGTGGGGCGCATGTAATTCAGATTGTAAAAATATTTGAGGCGTTGAATGGGGGTAAGTGGCCGTGGTCGTCGGCTCAATCCATTCACCGCTTAGCGTTTGCAGAGCAAACGGCATTTTTTGATCGTGCTCAGATCATGGGTGATCCCGACTTTGTCGGTGTACCTCTTGATCCCGTGGTGAGTGACCGTGGGGCGGTAGCGCGAGCCAGATTTTTTGACCCCAAGCATGCTCGTAAAATGGACGATTATAAGCATAAAACAACTGTAAATTTTGAATCCCCCGAAACCACTCATTTTTCAATGATGACCGCTGATGGGGACGCTATTGTCAGCACTCAAACCATAAATGGGGGGTTTGGATCGGGGTTAGTGCTCCCGGGCACAGGGATTATCCTCAATAATGAAATGGATGACTTTTCTTCAAAGCCTGGTGACTCCAATATCTTTGGGGCATTGGGGAGCGAAGCGAATTCAGTTCAGCCCGGAAAAACACCGCTTTCCAGTATGTCACCGACCCTCGTTTTAAAAAATGGTGATCCTATTTTAGCGGTTGGTGCACCGGGCGGAACACGCATTATTTCGTGCGTAGCTCAAACCCTCTTGAATCACTTGTGGTACAACCTTCCGCTAGATGTCGCAGTCGCGGCACCCCGGTTGCACCATCAGTACTCTCCGGATCGACTTGATATTGAGCCAGGTCGGGCGTCTCCCCATGCGTACCAAGAGCTGAAACGAATCGGTTATGACTTAAACCCTGACGAAGTAGGTTGTGCCACAATGGCGGTGAGTAAAAAAAACGATGGAAAACTCATCGGCGTTTCGGAAGTTCGTGACGCCGGATCTGCGAAAGGATTGTAAGATGACTCAGCCCAACCTAGGACGTGCTTACGATAAGCTTGTGGGATATCAGCAAAAAACAGCCCGATTTAGCGGGATTTCCGCGCTATTGGGTTGGGACCAACAGGTGATGATGCCACCAGGAGCAGCCGAAGAGCGAGCCCTTCAGATGGCGGCGCTCAGTTCGCTGCATCACGAACGGAACACGTCCTTGGAATTGGTAAAGCTGGTCGATCAGTCCTTGAACGAATCCCAAAAAGGATGGCTTTCCGAAGACGAAGTTTTCAATGTTCAAGAAATCAAAAATGATCTGGAGAACGAACAAAAAACCCCCGCACGTTGGGTGGAGGAGTTTTCTCAGGTCACAGGCCAAGCCTTCAGTCAGTGGATCGAAGCTAAAAAGAATAATAACTTCAAATCGTTTGCCCCTGTTCTGAAGCGCATCATCACACTTTGTCAGGAACGTGCAGATTTTCTTAAGACGGATCAAAAGAATCGTTATGACGTGCTTATTCAAGAATATGATCCGGGATCTTCCTGTGATCAGATTGATCCTGTTTTTTCAGATCTTCAAAAAAATCTTTACCCCAAGTTTGGTCACTATGCCGATGCATTTGCAAAAATTTCAGATCCTTTCAGTAATCAGCGCCTGTCTGTTCCCATGGCGGATCAGTTTGAGTTTTGTAAAAAAGTTGCCCAAGACCTTCATTTTTCATTCGATTATGGACGTTTAGATCCTGCGCCTCATCCGTTCATGACCACCTTGTCGGCGACTGAGTTTAGGATCACGATGCGGGGATCAGCGGAAGACTTTCGTGAAATGCTCTATGCGGTGATTCATGAAACCGGACATGCTCTTTATGAAATGGGTCTTGAGCGCCGTTACTACGGGTTACCGATGGGGCAAGTAAAGTCTTTGTCCCTCCATGAATCTCAGAGTCGTTTTTGGGAAAATAATATCGGCAGATCTTTGGAGTTTATGTCCGGACTTATTGAACGCCTCAAAATTTATGCCCCTCAAGTCGCAGAGCGATTGTCTGCATCAAGTCTTTTCCAAGCTGTGAATCGTGTGGAGCGGTCTTTGATCCGAGTGGAAGCAGACGAACTGACCTACCATGCACACGTGAATTTACGTTACGACCTTGAAAAAGCTTTGATCCACGGGGACCTGAGCGTTCAGGATTTACCCGGTGCGTGGCGCGAAAAAATGAAACAATTCGTAGGGATTGTGCCGACCACCGATGCCGAGGGATGTTTGCAGGACGTCCATTGGTCTGGTGGGGCTTTTGGCTATTTTCCAACTTACAGTTTGGGAAGTATGATGGCTGCACAGTGGTGGGAAAAGATTCAAATGGAAGTTCCGAATGTCCGCGAGGATGTGTTGGGATGGAATTGGGATTCGATTTTAGGTTTTCTCCGGGGTCACATTCATTCCCAAGGTCGACGCTACAGTTCCCAAGAACTGTGCAAAAAACTTACCGGTCGTCCGGTAGACCCGGCGGGATTCATTAAGATGACGTGTCAGAAGTTGGATCAATCCCTAACTGTTTAAGGCGCTTGTATAGAGATGTGCGATCCATACCTAATCGAGCCGCGGCTTTAGACACATTGTAATCACAGGCTTTGAGGGCCTGGAGGATAAAATCGCGCTCAAAAGTAATTCGAGCCTCACGGAGTGAGCGGGGTTCCGATGGAAACGGGGTTGATGCATTCGGGTTCCCGCCCTCCACGGTTGTCGAATCCGTAAATTCTTCAAGTTGGCTTAAAACTTGTGCCCGTGTAAAAACAGTGGGACCTTCGGGCGTTGCATGAAAAATCACGAGACGTTCCATCACGTTTCGGAGTTCCCGAACGTTCCCCGGCCAAGCCTGTTGCTTGAGCGCTTGAATGACTTCAGCACCTAAAGAGACTTGATTCCGCGCGTGTTTGCGAGAAAACTCCCGTATAAAATCCTCACACAATGTAGGTATGTCTTCTTTTCGATCACGGAGGGGAGGAATCTGGGCGCGCACAACATTGAGTCGGTAAAACAAATCTTCTCGAAACCATCCCTCTTGAATGCCCAGTTTTAAGTCTTTGTTGGTCGCCGCAAGAACGCGCACGTCAACGGTGTGGGTTTGGGTTCCGCCTACCCGTTCGAAGCGTTGCTCCTGGAGGATTCGCAAAATTTTTGCTTGAGTCTTTAAAGACATGTCCCCAATTTCGTCGAGGAACAACGTGCCTTGATGAGCCAAATCAAATCGCCCTTTTTTTTGTGCAACGGCACCCGTGAACGCCCCTTTTTCGTATCCGAACAACTCACTCTCAATAAGCTCTTCGGGGATTGCCGCGCAATTGACTTCAATAAAAGGCTTACCCTTTCGTGGGGACGCCTCAACAATCATGCGTGCAACCACTTCTTTTCCTGTGCCGTTTTCGCCGGTAATCAGAACCGAACTGGTTGTGGGCGCGATCATTTTAATCGTTTCGCGAATGGCTACTACTGCCGCAGATTGGCCCGCCAACATTTTAGGTTTAGACGCCTGGTTTTCAGATTGTGCAAAGGCCAAGGCGTTGCGAACCGTGGCGAGCACTCGGTTGAGCTCCAATGGTTTTTCAATAAAGTCAAATGCACCTAACTTCGTGGCTTTAACGGCAGTTTCGATGGTGCCATGTCCGGAGATCATCAAGATCGGTGCGTTGCTCCACCCGTGGGTCATCAGTTCCTCTAAAAAAACCATTCCATCTTTTTCAGGCATCCAGATGTCTAAAAAAATCAAATCGGGCCTTTGAATGAACAGTTGCTGTTTTCCCTCTGTTGCGGATCCGGCCGCGCTGGTGGTGTACCCTTCGTCTTCGAGAATCGAGGCTAAGGTTTGTCGTATGGAGGGTTCGTCATCGATAATCAGGATGTGTTTCGCGCAAGATTTCATACCAATCGTAACCTTTTCCCTTGAGTCGGAAATTCTAAAGTAAATTTTGTGCCACGGTCTAGGGCGGATTCCAAACGCACGTATCCGCCGTGATCGCTAACGATCCGCTTTACAATAGCAAGCCCGAGTCCGGTGCCCTCTTGTTTGGTCGAAAAGTAGGGTTCAAACGCCCGGTCTAATGTCGCTTCGTCCATGCCTGGGCCGTTATCGGTAATGACCACGGCTACTTTATCCAAACTGGGATTAAAATGAGTGTCGATCTCAATCCGAGGAGGGGATTTTTTCTGATCGCGGGTTTTTAGCGCCGAAACTGAATTGTCGATCAGGTTGATCAGGGCACGTTTAATCTGGTCTCGATCAAATTCAAATATGGGGAGTTTGGGCTCCAGTCGGAGGAAAAAATGCAGTTCGGGATGCGCAGTAATGTAAAGTTGCACCGTTTCCTGTACAAGATCATTCATCTGGTTGGGGAGTGGGGACACTTCGGGGAATCGTGCAAAGTTTGAAAACTCATTGACCAAGTCTTTAAGCTCATCGGTATGCTTAACGATAATCTCCGTGCACTCTTGTATCAGCTGTCCATTTTTTCCGGTGAGATCCTTTAATCTTCGTTGCAAGCGTTGTGCGGAAAGCTTGATCGGTGTCAACGGATTTTTGATTTCGTGGGCCATTCGTTTTGCCACTTCTCGCCAAGCCATTTCACGTTGGCCCTTTACGATAAAGGTGAGGTCGTCGATGACCGCAACTGCGCCCAAAGTTTGATGATCTTGATCCTTGACCGGAGTGGCGACGATGGTCAGATTCTTAACTTGATCTTTGACTCTGAGGCTAAAGCTCGCTTCGTTCCCCTCTATTTTGGGAAGATCTTTCAGTGCCGCGATCAAAGTCCGTTGTACGACTTCATACTCTGGATTTTGAAAAATCGTTTTTATGGAAACGCCGATATAGTTTTTCAGGTCTTGACCCAAGAGGTCATTTGCAGCGGAGTTAGATCTCAGCAGAACACCTTCCCGAGAAACCAAAAGGACTCCGGTTGCAATGTTGGACAGAATCGCCTCTAACTGTTGCGTGCGTTGCTTGATTTCGTTCTGCTGTTGGTTGAGTTCGACCGTCATTCGATTAAAGTTTTTTACAAGCACCGCGATTTCATCATTTCCCGTGGCTTCCAATTGAACATCCAATCTGCCTTGGCCAACTTCTCGGGTGGCTCGGACCAAGCGTTCAATGGGTGTGGTCATCTCCCGAGCCAAATACAATCCAATCCAGATTTCAGAAAAGACAATCATCAAGGTAATGAGGACTAGAATCACAAAATATGTTGTTTTAATGGGGTACTGTAACGGATTGGTGTCTCTATAATCTTCAATGACACGAGTGATTTCTCCTGTCCTTAAGGTCAAATTCATGGGAATCAGCGTATCGACCACGACCAGTGCCAAAACTCTCGATGTCGGGGAGTGAACGATGGGCATGAGGGATCGCACCAAATCACCAGCCCCGATGTTTTGTACGAAAACAGAGGGTTGCCCTTGGAGTCCTTGTCGCAAACGGTCATAGCTAACCGGTACAAACTGATCCGATGTCGTCAGGGGGGGGCTTAACGCAGAAAGATACACCGCCACTGAGCCCAGTCGGTAGTGCTCCTTGGAGCGAAGGATAATTTTTTTGAGATCAGGATTGGACAGGTTCTTGGTTTCTTGGATTTCACGGGCAATCCGCTTTGAAAAGTGAATGGAGTTCAGTTCGGCACTTTTGTAAGCATGAGATGAAATTTCTAACGAGCTTTGGAGCGTATTCTGGATTTTGATGGAGAACCACTTATCAAAGCTTTGATGGATATAAAGCGATGAGATGATAAAAAGAGTGATTGTGGGGATTGTTGAAAATCCGATAAACGCCGTGATCAGTTTGGTTTTGAGTCGAGAGCCCAGAACCTCTGAACGCCGTTCAAAAAAAAGCTTTCCGATGTTCTTAAAAATGAGCCAGAGCAAAGCGACGAGGATGATGATGTTGAAGTTGATTAGCCCAAAAAAGAAGATGGAGTTCACAAAAGGGAGCTTGGCCGACAACTGAGTCAATTTAAACTCGACCGCAGTGAGAAGAATAAACGTTACCGCAAGGCCGATCATCATGCCGCGCTCGCGTTTTCGTTTTCGTTTCTCTTCGATTTCCATGGGATTAGATTACCATAGAGGGAACACAAATAAGGGCACCAGATGGGACTCAATGGAATAAATTTATGAAAAAACTAGCGGTCGCTTTAGATTTTGATCATCCGACTCAGGCCCTGGATTTAGTGACGAAGCTATCCGGAATCAAACTTGCGGTTGATGCGTCTTATTGTCCTTTGGTGTTCAAGATTGGTCTTGAGTTGTTTATTCAGGGTGGGGCGCCATTTGTTCGGGATTTAAAACAATCTGGCCATGAGATTTTTTTAGATTTGAAACTCCACGATATTCCGCAAACCGTGCAGCGTTCGCTTGCGCGTATTGGAGTGTTGGGTGTCGATTACACGACTGTTCATTTGTCTGCCGGGGTCAATGCTCTGCATTTGTCCGAATCTTTTCGGACCGAATTTCCCCAACTCAAAATTTTAGGCGTATCGGTACTCACTTCGTTTTCTTCGGACGAATGGGCCACGATTTCCGCCGGTCGCCTGATCGAACCGACGGTTCACGATTGGGTCCGTCATATCGCTATTCCCGCAGGCCTGCACGGTGTGGTGTGTTCTCCGCACGAACTGAATGGATTGCGCCCCATTTTTCCCGGGATTTTGGTCACTCCTGGAATCCGTTGGGATACTGCAACCCCCGACGATCAAAAACGGACACTGACTCCAGTGCAGGCATTCCAGCAGGGATCCGATATGATCGTCATTGGGCGTCCGATCACCCAAAGCGCTGATCCTGTCGGTACGGTTTTAAATCTCTATTCAACCTTAAAGGCTACGTATGTCTGAAAAAATCCAAGTCAAGAATCCTCACTCCATCCTTGTTGCCCTAAAAA